>JAFGDA010000147.1 GCA_016932375.1 Actinomycetota bacterium
AGCTGTAATTACTATTATAAAAATTATTAGAAAAATGAAAAACCCCGGCCTGTCCTTTAACTTCCTTCCTGCAAAATATAATAAGGAATTATGCTTCCTGAAAAAATCCAGGAAACTCTCATCAAGAAGGCTGCTATCCTTTTCGTCCAGGTTTTCAATCCGGCCTATTATCCTGTCCTCAATATCGTCCCCGGGTTTTACAACTGCTTCTTTTGCTATTTTAATATACTTACTTAACCTGTTCATTTTTTTAAACCTTTTAATATCAACAAAGACTCCGTCATGATATTATAGATAAAAATCATTTTATTTTGTTTCAATTTATAAATATATATGCTGCAGGCGTGTGTGCACTGTTTTTTTATGGCGCATATTTAAAACGGCGGGAAGTCATTTGTATGTCTTTAGTTTTTCTTTTATGATTCTTCTTGCCCTGTGGATATTGGTCTTCACCGTGCCTATCGGCTTTCCTGTTAGCTCGGCGATTTCCCTGTAGCTGTAATCCTGGAAATCCCTGAGTATCAGGGGTAGCCGGTAGTTTTCTTCCATCTGGACAACAATCCTCAGCACATCCCTTACTGCTTCCTGGTGAAAAAAGTTTTTTTCAAGCGAAGGCCCCCCGGCTCCTTCAAAAACCACCTCATATTCCCCGGTTATTTTTTCCAGGCTTACTTTCTTATCCCTGAATTTCGAGCGCAACCTCAGCCTGTCTATGCATGTATTGACCGTTAATTTCCTTATCCATGTCTTAAAGCTCGAAAGCCCCCTGAACCCTTTTATTGAAAGATAGACCTTGACAAATACCTCCTGGCTCACGTCCTCTGCTTCGTGGGAGTCTCTTAGAATAAAAAAAGCTGTTGTGTATACATATTTTGAAAACATCCTTACCAGGTCTTCAAAAGCAGCCCTGTCTCCCTTTTTTGCTTTTGCGACAAGGATTTTTTCATCTTTTATTTCCTGCTTTTTATTATTTTCCGGCAATAGCTACCCCTATTTATAATACCTATACATATATTATCTTTATAATCAGGCAAATCACCATAAATGCTAACAGGAGTCTGCGTTTTAAATTAAGCCTGCTTCCATTTAGGAGGTTTTTAGGGTTTTTCAGTTATCCCCTTCCGCCTCGATGCTGCTTTCTGCCTCCCCATTTTCCTCCGCCTGTGTTTCTTCCCCTGTAGACGCTGCCCCTGCCCTGAGGCGTATTGCGTCCTCCTGGATCTTTAAAACTGCTTCAGCCGGAACAATGTCGCCGGCCAGGAGACTTTTGACATTCTCATTTATTGAATTGCGGATAGCTGTCATCAGGCTGTCACATGGCATTCCCCTGCATGTCTTTGCCTGCTGAAATGCATCGTAAATAAGAGGGTCATTTTTCATCGCCCCGCCCTGATCCATATCTTTTAACGCTGGCAGGGTGTCTGTCCTGCTGTTCCATTCAAGCTGAATCTTCTCTGATAGCATATAGTCGATGAAGGACTTTGAAGCATCAAGCTGTGTCCCGTATGTATTTACATTTATCATAAAACCTATCCCGGATATGAGGGGTGTGGGATACCTGCTGCCCTGCCAGACCCTCGGTATTTTACCTGCCCCGATATTAACCCCCGCTTCCCTGTACTCCTGAAGGGAAACAAGGTCATCTATTATCATATGTACATCGCCGCTTTTAAAAAGGCTGTTTATGTCTCCGTATTCAATACCTGCAGTGAATATTTTTTCCTGGTTAAACGTATGGTCTATGAACTCAAGGGTTTTTTCAGTTGCCGGGGAATCGAGTGTAAGGGAATTTGTGGCATAATCAATTATCCATCCGCCGTACCCCCCAATGAAAGGTATTATCCAGTCTGCGTGTGATATGTTAAACAAAAAACCATACTGCCCCTCCCCGAAATTTTCCTTTTCCATACAATACTGTATTACTTCTTCCATGCTCCCGGGGGCACCATCCATGATATCCCTGTTGTATAAAAACACCAAAAAACCAGAACACCTGAAAGGAATTATGTAATTCTTGTTTTCATATCCTGATATTTCTGCCAGCCCGTCAAGAATTAGGGCGTAGTCAACCTCATCAATTATCTCTTTTACCACCTTTTCGGGTGCAAGCCTCTCAACGCCGTTAAAATTTGCCAGCAACAGCTGTGGTCCTGACCCCGCAAGGCTTGCTGCTTCAAACTGGTCCATCATTTCTTCCTGGCTTCTAAAATGCCTCGTTTCTACATTTATACCCCTGTTATCCATCATAAAACTTTCATTGCTATCCATAAGCGCAAGCCTTTCTTTTGCTTCCAGGCAGTCCCAGAGGGTAATCCCTGTTATTAACTCGCCACTTTCGGAATAATCATCCTCATAAAGTATCTCTTCTTCTGTTTTTAGGGGTTCGTCTCCAGTAACTTCACCCGGCTCAAAAAGCCTGCATGATGCAGTAAAGACTGCAACCGTTAAAATTAATATTGCCGCAATAAATATGTAATTAAAATTTTTAATCAATTTTTCCATTTTCGTGCGCCTGTTTATAAAATTAACATAAAATATTAAATTATTGGCTTCCGTGCCTTATTTTTACAGAATTATACTATAATCAGGACATCCATTCTATAATATAGGGAGTTTTAACACAATCGGCATCAGGCTTATTTATTTATAAATCATCTCATTTATTGTTTCTATTTTGTATAAAAAATTATAAAATTGTATCAATATTCTGGCGTCTGGAGGTGAAAGGTCATGCAGGTCCTGGTTTTTGACCGCAGGGAAAAGAAGGTGATAAAAAAGGTGGGGCGGTCTGCCATACCCTCCTATGTAAAGAATCCCGGTTTCCTCATCTGGCTTGATATTGACAATCCCGGTACTGAAAATATGGAACTTTTACTAAAACATTTTCATTTCCATCCCCTGGATATCGAAGACTGCCAGAGCATAATAGAACGCCCAAAACTTGATGAGTACGATGATTATTTTTTCCTTGTTCTCCATACCCCCCTTTTTGTAAAACAGACCCGCAGGCTTGTCCCCTTTACTGTAAACAGTTTTATAGGAAGCAACTACATAGTAACTGTTCACCGTGGTATCTGCAAGCCCATCCAGAACACTTACGAATACCTTCAGGAAGACCAATCCGTGCTCGAAAAGGGTTCCGGGTATCTTTTACACAAGATACTGGATGCATTAATAGACCATAGTTTCCCTATATTAAATAAAATATACAGCAATATCCAGAGTGTGGAAGATGACATATTTAAAAAACCATCTACCAAAAATGTAAAAACCATTCTTCTTATAAGGACAAACATACTTACTTTTAGGAATATAATTTTCCCCCAGAGAAAACTTTTAAAAACGCTTGAAATTAAGGATATGGACTTCCTTGCAGAAGCGCTTGAGGTTTATTTCAGCGATCTTGTAGACCATATTGAAAAGATCTGGGACACACTTGAAAATTATAAAGAACTTATTGAGGGAGTACACGACGCACACCAATCCCTCCTGTCAAATAAGATTAATGACATCATGAGGATTCTTACAATCTTCTCTGTCGTAATACTGCCCCTTACGCTGATATCAGGCATATACGGTATGAATATAGGGCTTCCGCTTATGAACAATGGTTTTGCCTTTGTTATAATAATAGCGGCAATGGTTCTCATCTCCATAGGTATGTTGATTTATTTCAAGCACAAGGACTGGATCTGAGCTTTATAATTCAGGAAGTCACCTCTATTTCATCTTCAAAGAAAACTTCGAAGTGATAGCTTTCAAATTCCTTAAGGTACGGATCCGGTATTATCTGCAGCTTAAAGTCCTGCTGCTCTTCCGGCATCATCCTTTCCCTTTTTAAAAAGCACTTCCTTACAAACACAACCCGGTCTTTTTTATCGTAAAAGGTGCAATACATTTTGAGGTTCTTTATGCTTTTTTCCCCCAGGTTTATTACACTTCCTTCTATAAAAAAGGACCCTTTCTCATAATAATGGTTTTCACTCAGCACTACCGGGTTTCCGTCAAATACCGGATTGTAGTTTTTATAGTTGATGCCTATTTTTATTGCATCTATATCCATATATTTGCCCCTATCCCCGAAATATAAAATAAATGGCACCTTTGAGCTCATCCTCAAATAATCCGCAAGGGTTTTTTCCGAAGCCTGGTATATGTTCCGGCCTGCCTTATTAAGGAAAGAATATGTTATTTCCATGTCTGTCTTTGTGGTACCCGAATAGTTGTTTGCCTCACCCGTTATTACAATATCCCCATACAGGTCCTGGTATATATTACAGCTGTCTATCTTGATATCGATACTCTGGGTGGGCAGGATTTTTATTTTTGAATAATCAAATAGATAAAGTTCCCCTGATTCATTTATTCCCGTGAATTCTGTGGAAATGCTCCCGGTTTTGTCCTCTCCGGGTAAAACACAGGAAACGAGTAAAACCGATGCCATAATTGCCATAACTTCAATAAGTGCAATTGTAATACGGTTTACGGCTTCTGGTATTTTTTTAGCACTGGTCGTCCCCTGCTGCGTGGTCATCTTCCCTTAATATCCTGTTGCGCTCATCCAGATATACTATTTTTGGTTTAAAATCACTCAATTCTTTCTCATCCAGAAGGGTAAAAGCCATTATTATTACCGTATCGCCTTTTAATATCTTTCTTGCAGCGGCACCATTTATACAAATCTCCCCGCTTCCCCCTTTTTCTTCGATAACATAGGTTTCCAGCCTCTGGCCACTGTCGAGGCTCACCACAAGGACTTTTTCATATGGGTTTAACCGGGCGCTGTCCATAAGATCCCGGTCTATGCTTATGCTTCCCATATAGTTAACGTTTGCATCGGTGACCCTGGCTCTATGCAGCTTGCTTTTTAAAATACTGACCAGCATTTTATTCCATTACATCCCTTCTGTTTGTAACCTGTTAATAAACGATATATTAACCGTGATATTTTACTACTTTTTAACATTTATAACTATATTATCTATTAACCGGGTGGTACCCGCCCTGACAGCCGCTGCGATCAGCATTTTCCTGTGAACCGGCGGAAAGGAAACTTCCTCGAGTGTATAAGCATCCCTGAAGTCAAAATATTCCACTGTCCCTATATTTCTATTTTCAAGTATTTTTAACTCAGCCACAGCCCTTAACTTTTTTAGGTCCTTTTCCCCTGATTTGATTTCCCTCCTGGCCCATTTGAGGGTTTTATATATTATGACTGCCTCTTTTCTTTGTTCTTGTGTAAGGTACCTGTTCCTTGAAGACATCGCAAGGCCATCACTTTCCCTTATGGTAGGGCTGCTGGTTATTTTAATGTCTATATCCAGGTCCTTAACCATTTTCTTTATTATTACAAGCTGCTGATAGTCTTTCTCTCCAAAATAAGCCCTGTGGGCAGGTATTATATTAAACAGTTTCAGCACCACTGTAGCAACACCCCTGAAATGTGTGGGCCTGCTTACACCACACATTATTTTTCCAAGACCTTCCACTTCAACAAATGTCCTGTGATTATTACCATACATTCCCGAAACAGGGGGCAGGAACACGAAATCAACCCCTTCGCTTTCTGCAAGCCCGAGGTCCTTTTTGGTTTCCCTCGGGTATTTTACATAATCCTCACCGGGCCCGAACTGGGAAGGGTTAACAAATATGCTTATAAAAATCCTGCTGCATTCCTTTCGCGCCATCCTGATAAGGGCAATGTGCCCTTCGTGCAGTGAACCCATGGTGGGAACAAGGCCCACGGTGTTTCCCCCTGACTTTAAGGTCTCCACTATTTTCCTGCACTCACTTTTATTTTTTATTACCTTCATTTTGTCTTTAACCAGACATCCCCTGCACCAGGTATTTTATTATCCCCTGTTTTAGGTATTAGCTTTTAAAACCCGTAAAATATGGTTTTTCTTTAAACAATTACTTTATTGACCCCTGGTAAAAAATATTTTTTCCTTACAAAAAACGGGGTTTTTTATACATCTTCAAGTATGTCAATAATCGTGTTGCGGGTCTCTTTACTTATCCAGCCGTTCTGGCAGGCGATATGGGCGGCCCTTTTCCCCATTACGCAGTATATTTCAATTTCATTTCCATTAAAAATTTTTTTTAAATTTTTAATATGGTCTCTCACCGTCCCTGAATCGCCCCTTGATATGGGACCGGTCAGTGATTCCCGGGGACCCATTTTTTTTATATTCCTGAAAGTGTCTTCAATAAGGTTTTCCAGTCCTTTTAATGAATTAAAGGGATCCATTCCAATTTTTTCGCATATTGATAATGCGTAGTTAACATTCACCACGAGGTAATTGGATGCAATGCATGCGGCCGCGTGATACAGGGGCTTGTCCCTGTCTTTTACCTCCACGTTTACGCCCCCGAGTCTTTCAACAATAATTTTTATTAATTCCTTTTCTTTTTTTCCTCCCGCAGTTGTTCCAAATACTGTGCCCGGTATTGTTGATATTGAATCACTTATTGAGGCAAAAGACTTAAGCGGGTGAATGGACCCGGTAAGGGCTCCTGATTTCCTGGCTGGCTCAAGGACGGAAAGTTGTTTCGAGCCACTAAAATGTATGAAAAAACGTTGTGTTTTATCCTCTTTTATTCCTCCTGTTATTTCACGGCAGACTTCCCCAATAATATCATCTGGTGTCGTAATGAATATGCAATTACCTTTCTTCGCAGCTTCTATATTGTTTGTTGTAAACAGGATTTTGCCTTCCGTATCCTTTATTATGTTTCTTGCTTTTTTAAGTGAGGCGGGTGTTTTTGAAGCTATTGCCGTTATATGGAAGTCCGGGGATTCCTTAACCTGAACCGCTCCTGCAATAGCAGTACCAAGCTTGCCTGATCCAATAACAGCAATTTCCAGATTTTGAAAATTTTTTATTTTTATTATTACTATCCTTTATGCAAATTGCAGAAAACCCGGAAACTTCCTTACTTATGATACCTTAATTGGCATTATAAGATACAGCAGGCCTTTTTCTTTTTCAGGTGTCAAAAGTATTGGTTTTAGGGAATCATTTATAGAAATAACAATATTTTTCCCTTCTATCATTGTAAGCCCGTCTATAAGGAAGCCGGGGTTAAAAGCAATTTCTATCCTTTCGCCATCATATGGTATTTGAAAACCTTCACTTGATCTCCCTATCTCCTTTATATCCATTTCAACTGTTATCTCCCCTTTTTCCATTAAAAGTTTGACCGGCATGTTGTCCTGGGAAATTGAAGATATCCTTCTTACCACATCAAGCATTTTTTCCCTATCAACAATTATATTATGTTTTGAAGACGGCGGAATTAATTGTTTATAATCCGGAAATTTACCTGAAATCAATCTTGATATAACGGTGTTTTTTATCTTTCCATTTTTTTTGATTAAAAACGCTATTTGTTTTTCCCCTATGTTTACTTCTATTTCCCCACCATCTGTTTCACTTTTTACAACACTGTCTAAAACTTTTTCCGGCACCACTACCTTTATTTCAGGATAACCTTTTTCTATTTCCTCACTGTATGAAGCAAGCCTGTAGCTGTCTGTGGCAACCATCGTAATGTTTCTTTCGCTGGTTTCAACCAGGACACCGGTGAGTATAACCCTGCTCTCATCAGTAGAAGTGGCTTTCTGGACCTTTGTTACTATTTTTTTTAGTTTATCCATACTGATTTTAAATGTGTTTTCCTTTTTTAATTCAGGAAAACCCGGGAATTCTTCAAGAGATAGTGTGTTTAATATAAAATTTGCATTACCGCATGATATTTGTACCTGGTTGGTTTCTTCGTTTAAATAAAACCCGATTTTTGATTCATCCAGGCTTTTTAATACGTTTGAAAGTATTTTTAAAGGCACAACCACCTTTCCTTTTTCCTCTATTTTAACCTCAACCGACGTTTTTATGCTTGCCTCCAGGTCTGTTGTATAAAGGTCCAGTGTTGTTCCTGCCTCAAGGAGCACCCCGTTTAGTATAAATGATGATGTTTTTGTGTTTATTATCCTTCCTGAAAAAAGCAGCGCTTCCAGGAAAT
>JAFGDA010000148.1 GCA_016932375.1 Actinomycetota bacterium
AAAAGCATCTGAAGAGGCGTCCAAAATAATGGGTTTCAAGGTTAAAGAAAGCGTATAAGACATTTTATGAATAATTATTACAATAAGAAGAATTAATTGGATTTTACTCAAAAACAAGACAAAATCCTAAAATGCATAGTGATATATTTTAAATAATTATATAGGTCAGATAAGTTTCTAACATTTCTTCGAAATACTCTATTTTGGTTTTTTACTCAATTTTAAAAGCAGATAAAACATTGCTGGATATCGATTGTAATTTAGGAGACTTAAGTCACAAATTGCTACGATGACAAGGCTTCAATCAGTCGGGAACAAATATAAGATCCACCTTGCACTGATAGAAGGTAAAAAACCATTCAAATACAGGGAAGAGGGCTGGGAGTCAAATGTCACTCCGCCATGCGTCCCGAGCCTTGAAGTAAAAATATTATCAAACACACTGGACCATTATTTACAGAATTTAAGCTCCCAGCATTATTTGATCACGCCTGGTAATCATATGGAAAAAGTAATAGACCTGTGCAGCATTCTTAATATCGAATGCATTCATTAGATTTTTTAATTTTTATTAAGTCAAAGATAGGAAATATAAGATGAAAGGATATCTGGATAAAGTAAATAACTGGATAGATGAAAATAAGGAATTAATACTTGGCACAATTTACAATCTTGTCAGGATAAGGACAGAGAACCTTTCACCGGGCGGGAATGAAAAACAGGGGCAGGATTATCTTTATAATTTCGTAAGGAAATCAATTCCGGAAGCAAATGTAGATATCTTTGATATCCTTGAGGTTGAAGGAATTAAAAGTCATAAAGATTATTTCCCGACTGTTGATGGTGTTGAAAAAAACTATTGCAACAGGCCCAATTTAATGGCAAAGCTTCCCGGAAGGGGTAATGGCAAGTCCATGCTTTTTTCAGGCCATATGGACACCATGTCCATTAATGAAAAGAAATGGAATATTTTCCATGACCCATTCAGCGGAAAGATAAGGGATGGGAAAATGTATGGCAGGGGCACTCTTGATATGAAGGCCGGCCTTGCCTGCGGTTTTTTTGCTATGAAATGCATAAATGACCTGAAGGTAGGATTAAAGGGGGATATTTATGCAGAGAGTGTCATAGATGAGGAATATGGCGGGGTCAATGGTACTATTGCAAACAGGATTAAATATCCCGGAATTGATTTTGCAATACTTTCAGAACCAACAGGACTTAAATGCGGTGTCGAATCAATGAGAGGTACAGACTGGAAAATAATCGTAATTGAAAAAGGACCAGGTGGTATAGCTTTTTCCGGGAAAAAACTCAAGAACCCTATCTATAAGATTGCCAAAATAATTAATGCAATTGAAAAATTCGAGAGATATCTGAATAAAGTATCACCAACCCCGAAGAATTATAAGAAAAATGAAAAATTAGAAGTGTTGACCTACCAGGTTGCATCTGGCGGGACAAGTTACCTTGAATCCCAGGCGATACCACTAAAAGGGCATATTTATCTATGGTTTTACACGTATGAATATATGAATGAAAAGCAGGTGGAAGAACTTTTTTTGAATTTTATGAAGAAAGAATTATCGAAATATAAAGTTTTTGAAAATGATTTTCCCCGTTTTGAAAAAGTAATAAGGTATATGGAGGGTCATAAAACAGATACCGGCCATGGAGCGCTATCTGCCATTGAGAATGCTTTTAAATTGCTTAATATATCATTCAGGAAAAGAGGACTGATCCAGACAAATGATGCTTATGCTTTTAAAAAAATCGGGGGAACTGAGGTTGTTGTGATTGTACCAGTCGGCGCAAATGCTCATGGGATTGATGAATATGTGGAGGTGGATAGTGTTTTTCGCTTATAAAGATTATGGTTCTGTCAGCCATTGGTTATTGCTCTTAGGTAAAAAGCAGGTTCATTAGAAACTGCATGGTTCAGTTATATTGAGTATGAATTTTGTAATAAGTCTGTAGCTGAGAAAAAATATTAAATATATTTTATAACAGGCTACTATGTGTGAATAATAAAGACAGTTTTAAATAGGAAGGTTAAAAATGAATTTGAATTTACAGGTCCTCGAAGATAAAGATCTGGAGAAGATCCATGATTTAAGCATAAAGGTACTGCAAGAACCCGGCATGAAAATCATGAATGAAAAAATGCTGGATGCTTTATCAAAGAAGGGTGCCCGGGTTGATTCTGGCAGACAGGTTGTGTCTTTTACTCCTGAAATTATTGATGAGACTATCGAAATCATAAGAGATGATTACAGGGAGGGAAGGATTCCAAAATATTTAAATGGCGTAACCAGTGAAAAAACAAAAAATCCAGATATACAGGCGAAATTTGGGGGAGCCTGCGTCCAGTATTTTGATTGGAATGAAAAAAAATTCAGGGATCCCACCGAACTGGATTTAATCGATATGATCAGGCTGGGTGAAGCATTACCGGAGGTGAAAACTGTCGGAAATCCTGTTGTATATCTCAGGGATAAAAACGGAAACCCTATTGATCCGCCGATGCAGAGAGTAAAGACCGCTGCACTTGTCGTAAAATACACCACAAAGTCCGGACCAACAGAAGTCTGGAATGCTGATGAGCTCGAATTCCTTATTGAACTGGGGACTATAGCAAAAAGAAGCAGGGAAGGGTACTTTAAGAATCCCTGTTTTATAACTGCAAAGGAAACAATTGCACCCCTTGTACTTGATGACAAATCAGCAGAAGTCCTTCTTGCACTCGCCGGTAAAGACCTGCCATGCACAATAATCCCCATGCCGATATCGGGTGTATCGAGTCCGGTTAACCTGTATAGTGCTTCTATTATAGGCAATGCTGAAATTCTTGCGGCTGCTGCAGGAATAAAAGCTGTTTATCCTGGTGCAAAAGTTATAGGAGGAATAATAAGCGGCTCGATGGATATGGCTACAGGGACTGCAAACTTTGCAACACCTGAGGCTACACTGCAGGACCTTGGAATCGCCGAGGTACATGAAAGGCTTTACGGATTTAATTTCGGTGTCGGCGGGTATCTGGATGCCAAATATCCGGGTGTTCAGAATGCGATAGAAAAAGAATTCAAGTATATCCTTCTTGCGCTTACCGGCAGGTTTACATATCCTGTAGGCCTGACCAACTGGGGGAAATGTTTCTCGCCCGGGCAGGCGATGATAGATATCCAGATAATTAAAAATATCCATAAATTTCTTGAGGGGATGGTAATTGAAGATGAAGAAGAAGTCTTATCCCTTATAAGAAAAGTAGGGATAGCAGGCTCATTTCTTCAGGAAGAACACACTCTGTTAAATTATAAAAAATACCTGATGGTCCCGGAATTATTTGATCACAGCCTTTCGTCCGGTTATGAAAACGACCTGAAAAAGGATATGCTGCTAAAAGCAAATGAAAAGGTGGTAAAAATCCTGTCAAGGGCAGACCTTTATGAAATAGATAAAGACAGGGCCAACCAGATTGATATGATAGTAGAAAGAGCCCAAAAAAGTTTGACAGGAGAGAAATGAATATAAGTTTTTTTCATATCATTTATCAATATTTGAAAGGATTGTTAAATGCTTGGATTTGACATAAGGTTTAAAAAATTATTCCCTGATAGTGGGGAAAAACCCATTATAGTTCCTGTTGACCAGGGGCAATATTTTGGGCCCATAAAAGGTGTGGAAAATTTGCCGGAACTGGTAAAAAAACTTTATCTTGCAGATGCATTGATAATAACACCTGGTGCACTGCCTTTCAGTAAGGAAATCTTTTGCAGCCGTAGTGCTCCCCTACAAATACTAAGGCTAAATTTTGTATCTGGATATTGTTTTACCTGGAATTATAAAGGGTCAATAACGACTGAAATATTCGATGTGGAGTTTGGACTAAAACTCGGGGCTGACTGGGTACTGGCTTCGCTGGCAGTGGGTACCGGAGATGAGAAGCAGGACCTGGATAATATTAATGTTTTTACGAAGATAGTTAAAAAGAAAACTGAATGGGGCGTACCTTTGATGGGTGAATTTTACCCTGTTAATGCCGGGCAACTTTAAGAAGCAGAGCTTCATAAAATCACATATGAAGGCTGCAGGATAATGTTTGAAATGGGGGCCGATGCAGTAAAAACAAACTATACCGGGGAAAGATTTAATGAAATCGTTGAATCATTGTCAGCACCAGTGGTGGTGCTTGGCGGGGAAAAACAAAAAGAACTTGAATTTTTAAAGGTTATAAGAAAGGCAATAAATTCCGGGGCCAGAGGGATTTGCGTGGGCAGAAACCTTGTTCAATCCCGGGATCCAGAGAAACATTTAAAGATGTTAATAGATATTGTCAAGAATAAAGTCAAACCTGAAGAAGCTGTAATAAACAACAAAAATGGGCAAGGCTAATAGCATGTCTATTTTAATTATCGGAGGCTTTTTAATCCGGGATGATTAAATTTCAAATCACAATGATTATGTGGTTTAATAATCAATTACCATTTAGTTGCAATTTAAAGGGAGTTATATCATGCATCTTTTCCTGACAGTTGATGTCGGCACAAGTTTTGTAAAAACCGCAATATTTGATGAAGACTGCAATCTTGTTTATTTAAAAATAATGGAGTATAAGCTTTTAACCCCGAAAATAAACTATGTCGAAGTGGATCCGGCAGAATATTATAATGCCCTTAAGTCAACACTTGCAGAATTCGAAACAAATAGTAAATACAGGCTCCAGGACATAAAGTCGGTAGCGGTCTGCAGCCAGGCAGAGACGTTCATAGTCCTTGACAAAGACGGCAATGTATTGAGGGATGCCATAGTCTGGCTGGATAATAGGGCCATGGAAGAGTCGAAAACCCTTGAGGAAAAATTCGGCAGGGAAAATACTTTTAAGATAACCGGCCAGCAGGAGATCATACCTACCTGGACCGCATGCAAGCTTTTATGGATGAAAAAAAATGAACCACATATCTACAGTAAGATCGACAGGATACTTTTTGTTGAAGATTATATGATTTACAGGTTAACCGGTAGGGCAGTTACCGATTATACAATATTGCCATCAAGCCTCCTGTACGACATAGTAAAAAAGGAATGGTGGCAGGATATGCTGGATTTTCTTGAAATCACGGAAAAGCAGTTGCCCGAAGTGATGCCATCAGGAAAAGTCATTGGAAAAATATCGGAAAAAGCGCAAAATGAGCTCGGGCTTTCAAAAGACGTTGCAGTGGTAACCGGTGCAATGGACCACATGGCAGGATTCATCGGCTCGGGGAACATAAGGGAAGGCATAGTTACGGAAACAACAGGGACCGCTCTTGCAATATGCGCAACCACTGAAAAACCAGTTTTTGACC
The DNA here is from genome assembly GCA_016932375.1 of Actinomycetota bacterium. GTDB lineage: Bacteria > Actinomycetota > Humimicrobiia > Humimicrobiales > Humimicrobiaceae > JAFGDA01. The sequence continues at coordinate 5,346 of JAFGDA010000148.1, forward strand.
CACTTATGAAGATACCGGCATACATACATACACTGAATGACAAATATACCCTTATGCCCTGGGCGCCGACATCCGGTGTCGTTTTAAAATGGTTCAGGGACAATTTTTTTGACAGCGATAATGGAAAGATATCATTTCCGGCCTTAGACAAAATGTCTGAGGCGGTCCCTGCAGGTTCGGACGGCCTGGTGGTCCTTCCATTTCTTGCTGGTTCAGGTTCTCCCGAGTCTGATCCCAATGCAAAGGGTGTTTTTTTTGGTGTGGCGTTGAGCCATACACGGGCGCATTTCACAAGGGCTATTATGGAATCAATAGCCTATTTGATAAGAAGCAACATCGAAGCCCTTGAAAATATGGGTATAACTGTAAATGAAGTTATATCGCTCGGCGGAGGCTCAAAGAGTGACCTGTGGTGCCAGATAAAGGCAGATGTACTGGGCAAGAAAATCATAAAGCCCGGATTTGATGAAATTTCCTCACTGGGGCTTGCAATAATGTCAGGGCTTGCTACAGGAAAATTTAGCAGTCTTGAAGATTCCGTCAAAAGATTTGTAAAGGTTAAAAAAGTTTTCATACCCGGTAAGGAAAATAAAAAGACTTACGACCTTCTTTACAATAAGTACATAAACATATACCTCAAATTGAAAGAGGAATTTTAACAGACCCCGGTCAGTAAATTCAATTTTAATGCATCCACTATAAAACTTCATATATAAGGCTTTATTTATAAAATAACCGGGTAAAAGCCCGGCAACCTGCCTGCCAGTTACCGGCAGGTACCCATAGCTTCAGCTTACATGGACCTTTCCAATCCCTAATAAGCCAGGTAACC
>JAFGDA010000149.1 GCA_016932375.1 Actinomycetota bacterium
AAAAATACTTTTCAGGTATTTTCCTTTGGCTGATGCCGGTTTCGATCTTACTATGGAATCCAGTAAAGCTGCATAGTTTTCAACCAGTTGTTTTACTTCAAAAGATGATTTTCCTATAGTGCAGTTTATCACTCCATTTTTATCTGTCCTGTATTCAACTCTTCCGCTTTTTGCTTCTTTAACAGCTTTTTCGATTTCAAAAGTTACTGTACCTGATTTTGGATTAGGCATTAGTTTCCTCGGGCCTAATATTTTACCAATTTTGCCTACATGCTTCATCATATCAGGTGTTGCGATGCAAACCTCAAAATCAAGCCACCCTCCGCTTATCTTTTCTGCAAGATCTTCGCCCCCTATAAAATCTGCTCCAGCATCTTTAGCCTCGGCAGCCTTTTCGCCCTGTGCAAAAACCAGTACTTTCGGGACTCTTCCTGTCCCATTTGGGAGTACTATCGCACTCCTGACTATCTGGTCTGCCTTTCTTGGGTCTACACCCAGGTTTATGCTGACATCAATCGACTCGTCAAAATTAGCAAAATGATTTTCTTTTACCCAGGTTACAGCATCCCTTACGCTCAATAATTCCGAATTATTTAAATTGTTTATTTTTGATAAATATTTTTTTCCTCTTTTCAAAACAGACCATCCCCATCTTATTTTTAAATGCTTTAAATTAAAGCCTCTGCGCTTCCGCACTATGCTCTATTCACTATTATGCTTATCTGCACTTGCTCCCAATACTATTGCTCTTATAATTTTTTGCTAGGAACTTACTTTTACGCCCATGCTTTTTGCAGTGCCTTCAATTATTTTTACTGCACTATCCAATGACCTGGCATTTAAATCTTTAAGCTTTGTCTTTGCGATTTCTTCAAGCTGCTGCCTGCTTATCTGGCCGACTTTATCCCTGTTGGGTTCTTTTGACCCTTTTTCAAGGTTTATCGCTTTTTTAATCAAAACTGCAGCTGGCGGCGTTTTCGTAATAAAACTAAAGCTTCTATCCTTATACACGGTTAGGATTACAGGAATAACCATCCCCTGTTCGCCCGCAGTTCTTTCGTTAAATGCCTTACAAAATTCCATTATATTTACACTGTGTTGTCCCAATGCCGGACCTACGGGAGGTGCAGGGTTTGCCTGCCCAGCCGTTATTTGTAATTTTACCTGTGCTATAACTTCCTTGGCCATATATTTCCCTCTAATCAAATACTGGTATTATACCTTTAAAAATAATTAATTCAATCTCAAATGTACTGGTCTAAATTTTAGAGACCTGGTCAAAATTAAGTTCAACAGGGGTTTGCCTTCCGAATATCGAAACAAGTACTTTCAATTTCCCCTGGTCAAGGTTTATTTCACTGATAGTACCGTCAAAATTGGCAAAAGGTCCCGTGATGACCTTTACCGGCTGGCTGACCTCGAACTCTGTTTTCGTCCTTGGTTTCTCAGCCTTTTCCCTCTTCATTATTTTGTTCACTTCCTGGTCGGAAAGCGGTATCGGTTTATCCCCTCTGCCGACAAAACCTGTAACACCCGGTGTATTCCTTACAACATACCAGGAGTCATCATCCATATGCATTTTGACCAACAGATATCCCGGCAGAACTCTTTTTGAGGTTTTCTCCTTCTTGCCGCTTTTTATCTCCACAACATCTTCCTTCGGGATATAAATATCAAAAATTTTATTATGCATGTTCATTGAGTCAATCCTGTGTTCCAGGTTGGCTTTTATTTTGTTCTCATAACCTGCATATGAATTTATTACAAACCATCTAGGTCTCATAAAATATCACCAAATCAAATCTTTGCCAGAAGTTCTACAATCTTCAGGAAAATAAAATCATACACTCCCAATATTACACCGAATATTGCAATAGTAACGATAACAACCAATGTATAGGTCAGCAGTGTTTTCCTGTTAGGCCATGTAACTTTTTTTAGTTCCCTGGCTACATCCCTGAAAAATTTTGCAATTTTACGGGGCAGGCTTTTAATAAACTGTTTCCAGTTCATTTTTTGCCTGGGCTTCTGGGCAGGCAATTTTTTATCCTGCTGCATCTGCCTTTCCATTATGCCCTTTTTAGTATATTTTCTTGATACTTTTCTTTTCGCCATAAAAATTCCCTGCTTTTTATTACTTGCTTTTTACCTGGCAGGGCTGGAGGGATTCGAACCCCCAACACCCGGTTTTGGAGACCGGTGCTCTACCATTGGAGCTACAGCCCTATTTACCTGGTCTCCTTATGAGCAGTATGCTTCCTGCACCATCTGCAATATTTTTTTAATTCCATCCTGTCAGGATTGTTTCTCTTGTTTTTCCTTGAAGTGTAATTCCTTCTCTTACACTCGGTACATTCCAATGTTATCGTAACTCTCAATATATTTCACCATTGATATAATTATTTATAAAAGCGCAAGCAATTAAATTAACATCATATTTATTTGATGTCAATGATATTTTATCTGCTGTTATATAAAATTTAAATCTTTGACGATGCTTAACAATTTCAAAATTGAAACCGTATTAATTCCTATTTCCCTTCACCCTATTCCATAATCTCCGATATGCTTCCGGCACCTATTGTCCTTCCCCCTTCTCGTATTGCAAACCTTAATCCCTCTTCCATTGCTATTGGGGATATGAGGTTTACTTCCATCTGGGTGTGGTCCCCCGGCATTACCATTTCCACTCCTTCGGGAAGGGCTATCGTGCCTGTAACATCTGTCGTCCTGAAATAGAACTGGGGCCTGTAGCCGTTAAAGAAAGGTGTGTGCCTTCCGCCTTCATCCCTTGAGAGTACATAAACCTGGGCCTTGAAATGGAAGTGGGGGGTTATCGAGCCCGGCTTTGCTATTACCTGGCCCCTTTCAACGCCTTCCTTGTCTATTCCCCTTAACAGGAGCCCTACGTTATCTCCTGCCTGGCCCTCGTCGAGAAGCTTCCTAAACATTTCAACGCCTGTTACCACTGTCTTTTCAACCTTTGGCCTTATGCCGATTATCTCTACGGGGTCCTGGACCTTTACTATGCCCCTTTCTATCCTCCCGGTTACCACCGTGCCCCTTCCGGTTATGGAGAAGATGTCTTCAACAGGCATCAGGAAGGGCTTGTCTATATCCCTTACGGGGGTAGGTATGTAGGAGTCCACTGCCTCCATGAGCTCAAGGATCGGCTTGCAGTTGGGGCAGGCTTCCTTATCGTCACAGGAGCATTCCATTGCCTTTAGGGCCGAGCCCTTTACTATGGGTATGTCGTCACCGGGAAATTCGTATTCTGTCAAAAGGTCCCTTACCTCCATCTCTACAAGTTCTATGAGCTCGGGGTCGTCTACCATGTCGACCTTGTTTAGGAATACCACTATGTAGGGGACTCCAACCTGGCGGGCAAGGAGTATGTGCTCCCTTGTCTGGGGCATGGGTCCGTCTGCTGCAGATACCACAAGTACTGCGCCGTCCATCTGGGCTGCTCCTGTTATCATGTTCTTTACATAGTCGGCATGTCCGGGGCAGTCTACGTGGGCGTAGTGGCGGTTTTTTGTCTCGTACTCGACGTGGGCTATTGCTATAGTTATACCCCTTTCCTTTTCCTCGGGGGCATTGTCTATCGAGTCAAAGCTCCTTGCCTCTACTGCAAGGCCCGTCTTTCCCAGGCAGAGGGTAATTGCACTGGTCAGTGTTGTCTTGCCGTGGTCGACATGGCCTATTGTACCTATGTTTATGTGAGGCTTGGTTCTCTCAAATTTTTGTTTAGCCATTTTATTTCCTTTCTTTAAAGTAAAATCAAATTTATCTATACAGCTATGCTGCTTCCCCTGTATCTTTCTATAATTTCATCAACAACCCTGCCCGGGGCAGGAACATATTTTTTAAATTGCATTGTAAAGGTAGCTCTTCCCTGTGTTTTCGACCTCAGGTCAGTTGCATAACCGAACATTGTTGAAATCGGGACTTCCGCTTTTATGATCCTGTTTTTATTTCTCTGGTCAAGGGATACTATTTTCCCCCTTCTTGCATTTATATCTCCTATAACATCGCCCATATATTCATCCGGGGCAACTACTTCTACGTCTGCTATCGGCTCCAGCAATATCGGCTGGCATTTCTTCATAGCTTCCCTGAAAGCTTTTGAACCGGCAATCCTGAAAGCCATTTCCGAGGAATCTACTTCGTGATAAGAACCGTCAA
>JAFGDA010000150.1 GCA_016932375.1 Actinomycetota bacterium
AAGGCAAATTCCTGCAGGAAAATAATAGGTCCCGCCAAATTCAATGCCGCCGGGGAAATTGGACTTCTTATTGACGGCTTTGAAAATGAACCATATTTTATGGAACCGTACAACGCCCCATATTACCGTGATTTCTTTGAAGACTATGGCTTCAGGAAGGAAAATGACTGGTACAGCGTGAATATCGATAAGATGATTTCAAGAAGCTACATGGAAAAGGTTGACCAGCTTCTGGGCAGGATATTAAACGGTTCCAGGGCAGAAAAGTTTAACGGCTACAGAATAAGGAACATAGATTTTGATAATCTAAAGAATGAAATAAATATCATCAGGAATCTGTATAATCCTATCTGGAACGAGGGGAATCATCCGCAGCAGGTAAAAATGACAGACAGGGAATTTGAAATGCTCGCCCTCGGAATAAAGGAGATTGCAATGGAAGAACTTATTTTTATAGCTGAAAAAGATGGAAACGCTGTAGGGGTCTCCGTAAATCTTCCCGATATAAATGAAGTAATAGCTGATATTGATGGACAGGCTGCATACACACCATCTATAAGGTTCTACAGTCCGAAAGATATAATGAGAGACCTCAGGATATTCATAAATATCAAAAAGAGGCTAAAGCAGAAAAGATTTTCAAGGATGCGTTTCCTTATCCTTGGAGTTGAAGAAAAATACCGCAAGTGCGGGGTTGAATCAAGGCTATTCTGGAACATAAAGGAAAAAGCTGTTGAGATGGGTATAAGTATGGGTTCCGCTTCACAGCTTGCCGATATAAACCTCGACATCATAAATCCCATATTCAGGCTCGGAAAGATTGCCATGACCTGGCGGGTCTATGGCCTTGATATCTGACTGTTATCGAACTGGCTGTAATAGAGATTTGCATAAAAACCATTTTTGTCCAGGAGTTCCATATGCCTTCCCTGCTCTACAATGTCACCATTATCCATTACAAGTATAAGGTCCGCGTTACGGATGGTGCTTAACCTGTGGGCAATGATAAAACTTGTCCTGCCCTTCATCAAATTGTCCATTGCGTGCTGTATCAGGAGTTCGGTCCGTGTATCAACTGAGCTTGTAGCCTCGTCAAGGATAAGTATTTCCGGGTCTGCAAGCACTGCCCTTGCTATGGTAATAAGCTGCTTCTGGCCCTGCGAAATATTTGAAGTCTCCTCATTTAATTCAAAACTAAAACCACCGGGAAGAGTGTGCACAAAATGATCGACATGTGCAATCCTGGAACTTTCAATGACTTCTTCATCCTTTGCATCAAGCCTGCCATACCTGATGTTTTCCATAACCGTTCCGTTATAGAGCCATGTATCCTGAAGTACCATGCCGAAAACTGCCCTGAGATCATTCCGGGCAAATTCTTTTATATTCCTGCCGTCAATGAAAATACCTCCGCTCCCTACATCATAGAAACGCATCAGCAGCTTTACCATTGTTGTCTTTCCTGCTCCTGTGGGACCAACTATGGCAACCTTCTGCCCCGGTTTTATACTTGCCGAAAAATCCTTTATTACTACCTGGCCGGGATTATACCCGAAATGCACATCCTTAAAATCCACCTTTCCCGCCACGGAACCCGGCAGTACCGGGCTGACAACAGCATCGGGTGTCTCTTCCTCTTCCTCCAGGAAATTAAAAACACGTTCAGCAGCTGCAGCAGTCTGCTGGAGTATATTGGAAATATTTGCTATCTGTGAGATTGGGTGGGTAAATGACCGCACATATAGAATGAATGCAAGTATGTCACCAACTGCCAGCATACCCCGGACTGCAAGCCATCCACCGAGTACTGTTACCGCCACATACCCGATATTGCCGATAAAAAACATTATGGGCATCATCATCCCTGACAGGAACTGGGATTTCCATGCAGCTCCATAAAGTATGTTATTATATTGGTCAAATTTCTCAGCGCTCTTTTTTTCACCATTGAATGCCTTAACAACGATATGCCCACCATAGTTTTCCTCGACATGGCCGTTTACATGTCCAAGATAATCCTGCTGCTGTTTGAAAAATTTCTGGGACCGCCTGACCACAACCATTATTATTACATACGAAAACGGGACTATAAGGAGAGTCACAAGGGTCATAATCCAGCTTATGGTAAACATCATGATAAGTACCCCCAGAACCATGGTTACAGAAGTAATTATCTGCGTAAGGCTCTGGTTGAGAGTCTGGTTGATTACATCAACGTCATTTGTAACACGTGAAAGTACCTCTCCCTGGGTCGTACTGTCAAAATACTTAAGGGGCAGGCGGTTAATCTTCTGTGATATGTCTTTCCTGAGGCGGTAGGTGATTTTCATTGATACACCTGACATTATCCATCCCTGTATATATGAAAACAATGCTGAAATAACATACAGGCCGGCTGCAATCAGTATTATATTCCCTATGTATCCAAAATCTATTCCGCTGCCTGTTCCAGTTATCTGGCCTATCACGCCCTCATAAAGACTTGTTGTAGCCCTGCCAATTATTTTGGGACCGACTATTGCAAATACTGTTGAAACAACTGCAAAAACCATAACCACAAGCACGGGGATTTTGAATTCATTAATATATTTCATAAACTTAACCATTGTGGCCTTGAAATTTCTGGGTTTTTCTCCCAGCATCTGTATTCCGCCGCCATGCCGGCCCCCGAATCCCATCGGACCACCCCCTGGCCGGGGTTGCTTTTCGCTGCTGCGTAATCCACCTGTACCGGTGATATGCTTATCATATTTGTCCCGGGGAGTTTTTCCCGTATAATTACTCATGCCAGTTCCTCCCTGCTCAGCTGTGAAAGTGCGATCTCCCTGTAAACATCGCAGCTCTTCATAAGCTCGCTATGATTTCCCATGCCGGCAATCCTGCCATCATCAATGGCTATTATCTGTTCGGCGTTCATAACCGTACCCACACGCTGGGCTATAACAATTATGGTTCTATCACCATATTGATCTTTTATGGCTTTACGGAGTGCCCTGTCGGTCCTGAAATCTAGTGCAGAGAAACAGTCGTCCAGGATAAGTATTTCAGGATTCTTAACAAGCGCCCGTGCAATCGAAAGTCTCTGGCTCTGTCCGCCCGAGACATTCCTGCCGCCCTGGGATATTTCAGCATCGAATTTCTCAGTTTTTGCATCAATAAAATCCAGTGCCTGGGCCACTTCCGAAGCCTTCCTGAGTATCCCCTCTCCAGCATTTTCATCAGCATAGCTAAGGTTGCTGCCAATGGTTCCGCTGAAAAGAAAACTCTTCTGGGGTACATATCCAATCCTGCTTCGAAGGTCATATCTCGAAACTTCCCTGATATCCATTCCGTCCACCAGTATCCGTCCCATACTGATATCGTAAAAACGCAGCAAAAGGCCTGCAATTGTTGATTTTCCTGACCCAGTTGAACCTATGATTGCAGTCGTCAAGCCCGGTTTTGCCGTAAAATCAATATCATGCAGTACATCTTCTTCGGCACCCGGGTAACGGAAAGAAACATTCCTGAATTCGACCAGACCACGTGTTTTATTCCCGAATCTTTTTGGGTGCCCGGGGTCATGGATAACGGGTTCCGTTTCCAGTACTTCTGCTACACGGCCCGCGGACACGGAAGCCCTTGGTATCATTATGAACATAATTGATAGCATTAAAAAAGAGGTGATTACCAGAATGGCATACTGCATAAAGGCCATCATATCGCCGACACGCATACCGGACTGGGCAACCTGGTGAGACCCTGTCCAGATAATCAGGAGTGAAAAACCGTTCATAAGAAGCATCATTACCGGAAACATTGTGACCATTACGCGGTTGATAAACAAGGATGTGCCGGTAAGATCGCTGTTTGCCCTGTCAAAACGGTTCTCCTCAAATTCCTGGTTATTAAATGCCCTTATGACCATTATTCCCGAAAGATTCTCCCGCATCACAAGGTTCAGCCTGTCAATAAGGTTCTGCATTTTTTTGAACCTTGGCAAAGTAACGGAAAACACTGTAATAACAAGGCAGATAACCACAATCACTGCGACTGCAATCATCCAGGACATTGATGCACTTTTTTCCAGTGCACGGATTATTCCCCCTATGCCCATTATCGGGGCATAGCTCACCATCCTTATCAATATGATAACCAGCATCTGGATCTGGGTTATATCATTTGTGGATCTCGTAATAAGGGAAGCTGTGGAAAATTTATCGAATTCAATGTTCGAAAAATCCTGGACCCTGTCAAACAGTTTTTTCCGCAGGTCTCTCGACAGGCCTGCCGCTGTTTTTGATGAAAGGTAGCCCACTATTACGGTGCATGCTGCTGCCAGAAGCGATATAAGCAGCATCAAGAGACCTGTACGCAATATATACCTGCCCTGGATCTTTCCTGTATCCATACCAAGGGCATCATATTCGGCCCTTACAAGACCTGCAGATGACTGGATTATCATACTTTCATCCATGTTCTCGAACTGCGCAGATATGGTGCCCCTTATCATTGATAGTTTTTCTTCAGGTAAAGTTGATAAAATTTCAAAAAGCTTTTCGTCCGTCATATCCCCGGGTAACTCCGGCAGGTCAAATCCTTCAAGCATAACTGCAGCATCTGCCCCGGACAGGTTTTCTGCCATCTTTTCGACACCGGATACGGCAAGAAAAGCCTTCCCTATTATGGAGTTCATGCTTTCAATTTCATTTCTACCGGTATCCTTTAGTATATAAACAGCCTCTTTTTCAAGAAGCGGATAATCCTTCAGCCGTTCTTCAAAACCGGTAGAAGTTTCATCAACTAAAATATATTTTCCAAGTACCTGTCCTCTTTCATCCCCGGACATAAACAGGGTAATTTTATCCATGGTGCCCTTACGGATTGCCTCCGGCACAGAACTATCTATGCCACCCTGCTGGATGCCGTTATTTACTATATTTGACATATAATTGGGAAGGGCAAGGTCAGCCATCGCCTGCACAAACAGCAAAACAAATGCTATTACAATCAGTGGAATGTAAGGCTTAAGATACCTTGCAAGTCTTAACATTTGATATTTTTTCTCCAATCATTTTTTTATTTAATCGCTATTTATTCCCATGTCCATCGGAAAGCTTTTTACTGAGCTCGCAATATTCCATTAATTCTTCATCAGTAAAACCATTAAAAAGAGAAGACAACACCTTGAAATGCCGGTCTTTTATGGAATCAAATTGTTTTTTTGACTTTTCAGTCAGCTCAAGATTCAGGGTCCTTCGGTCATCAGGGTTGCTTTTTCTTAGCAAAAACCCCTTATTTACCAGTACATCTACAAGCTGGGTCGAAGCACTACTCGTTATTCCCAGGAGGGAAGCAAGTTTCTTTATGCTGACATTGCTTTTTTTCCTTACTGTCTGCAGGACAAGCCACTGTGATGGTGTGATCTCTACATCATCAAAAAAAGATCTTATCTCAGCGGAAATCCCATGTTCTACGGCATGCAATTTCTCTATAAGCTCTTCAATGAGTTTTTTTCTTTCGACCATGTTTATTTGCCTCTTATAATTACCGATACTACAAAAACAATGGCATTGAAATAATTTTAGTTAAGCTTCTAAAATATTAAGTATCTTAACTAAAAATTGATTTTTGTCAAGGGTTTTTCCGGGCAGTTTCTATCCTCTCCATTACAGGGGGATGGGAATATACAAAATATTTTATAAACCGGTTTGGATTTACATTTGAAAGGTTGGAATTGGCAAGCCTTACCATCAGGGACACCTGGGTATCCGGGTCACCGGTAAGCTCAATTGCCCGCCTGTCGGCCTGCCTTTCAAAATATCTCGATACGGCGTTCTGTGCCGGCATCATTATAAATGAAATTAAAAACACCAGGAGTATTATCACCAGTACTGCCCTGAAGTCTCCCGCCATATGCGATCTTGAAAATAACAGGCCAAGCACAAAGAAGGCCAGAAGACCTGCAGCAGAACCAATTATTATGTTTTTAAGTATATGCCTGTAGTTCCAGTGGCCAATCTCATGAGCCGTAACCGATAATACCTCTTCTGAAGTAAAGTTATTAACCAGGTTGTCATATAGTACT
>JAFGDA010000151.1 GCA_016932375.1 Actinomycetota bacterium
AGGAATGGAGACGGCACGACACAGAGCGGGGCATGGGCAAGGGAAAAAGAAGCCGCAAAAGTAATCCAGGCGCTGTATGAACAAAACACAGGCCTGGAAAAGATAATCAAACTGCCTGCATTTATTAACTACTTTTTGAGATATGTCTGGACCGACTTTGAATTTGGGGATACCCTCAAGCTTCTTCCTGTTCTTGGAAAGATACAGCCAGCTGATATTGAAATAAGGGGAGTGCCCTCAGAGAGTAAGGAGATAGGGGAAGCCAGTGCGGTAGTATATTTTGAAGAAGAGACCGCAATGTTATTTGAGGAAATAGCCGGACAATAAAATCCAGCCGGCAATTAAGATGCGGGCTTTCTGCTGGATTTCAGCTAAGTATATGATGCATAAAAAACATTGAATTGCTGCAATAAGAAACCCGGTTGGCTTTATATAAAGATGACTGGACTGCTGAAGGGCATGCCCTGATTTGTTGACTTTTAATTTATTAGTGATTAATATTTGTCTTGCGAAAAAATGTTGGGACTATTTAACTTTAACGGGCGGAAGTGGCTCAGCTGGTAGAGCATCACCTTGCCAAGGTGAGGGTCGCGGGTTCGAGTCCCGTCTTCCGCTCCATTTTATATCGTATCTTTAATTGCTTGTTTTGGTTATTATAAGATTAGCATCACCTGTGTTTGATTGAGAATATTTATGCAACCGGAAATGATCAAGGTAAAAATCGATGGTATCGGGACGGTAGAAGTTCTTAGGGGTTCTAAAATTATTGAAGCTGTCACGAAACTGGATAAAAAGGCTGCCGTAAAAGCAATTGCCGCATTACTTAAAAGTAAAAGAATCGGAAGCGAAGACAGGACTGTCGATATGAGCTGCAGTCTCGGGGAAGATACGGATATCGCTCTTTTACCTGCGGACGATAAAAACCAGAAATCGCTTGATCTTTTAAACCACAGCACCGCCCACATTATGGCAGCAGCCATAATAAGGCTGTATCCTGATGCAAAGTTTGCCATTGGCCCGGCAATTAAGAACGGCTTTTATTATGATTTCGATACTTCATCCGAAGTATCACCGGATACCCTCCCTGCAATAGAAAAAGAGATGAGGAAAATAATTGCTTCCAACCAACCTTTTATCAGAAACGTTTTAAGCAAAGAGGAAGCTTTCAATATATTCAGGGGCAATCCTTATAAGCTTGAGCTTATACGTGAAATAGGAGACCCGCTGGTCAGTACATACACTTCAGGGGATTTTATCGATCTTTGCTTGGGACCCCATATCCCTTCGACAGGAAAAGTAAGGGCTTTTAAGCTCTTAAGCATTGCAGGCGCATACTGGAGGGGAAATGAAAAGAATAAGATGCTTGTACGGATTTACGGAACCTCCTTTTTTACCGCCGAAGAGCTTGATAAATATTTAAAGAAGATTGAGCTTGCCAGGGAAAGCGACCACAGGAAACTCGGAAAAGAACTCGACCTTTTCAGTTTCCATGAAGAAGCGCCTGGTTTTCCATTCTTTCATGCAAAAGGAATGATACTCAGGGAAACCATCTTGAAATACTGGAGGGAGGAGCATGACAGGGAAGGTTACCAGGAAGTACAAACACCGATAATTCTGTCAAATGCCCTGTGGAAAACTTCGGGACACTGGGACAATTATAAGGAAAACATGTATTTTGTAAAAATTGATGAAAATGACTATGCGGTAAAACCAATGAACTGCCCGGGAAATATCCTTATATATAAAAGCAGCCAGCATTCTTACCGGGATCTTCCATTAAGACTCGCGGAACTTGGACTTGTACACAGGCATGAAAAATCCGGGGTGCTGCACGGGCTTTTCAGGGTAAGAAACTTTACGCAGGACGATGCCCATATATTCTGTACAGAAGAGCAGCTTTTTGATGAGGTTTCAAAGGTTGTGGACCTTGTGGGCAGGATGTATAAGGTATTCGGGTTTGAAAAATACCATATGGAGCTTTCAACCCGTCCAGCTAAAAGTATTGGTACAAAAGAGATGTGGGATAAAGCTGAAGGGCTGCTAAGGGATGTCCTTGACAGTAAAAATATGGGTTACGTAATAAATGAAGGCGATGGGGCATTTTATGGCCCAAAAATCGACTTTCATATAGAAGACTGCCTTGAACGCACATGGCAGTGCGCAACAATACAGCTTGATTTCGCAATGCCTGAAAAATTCGATATAGAATATATGGGCGAGGACAACATGAGGCACAGGCCGGCAATGATCCACAGGACCGTTCTCGGAAGCCTGGAGAGATTTATAGGCATACTGATAGAAAATTACAGCGGGAACCTCCCGCCATGGCTGGCTCCGGTACAGATGGTTGTTCTTCCGATATCGGAAAAATTTCATGCCTATTCGGAAGAGATAGTAGAAAAGCTAAAAGGCAGCGGATTCAGGGTATTGCTCGATGACAGGGTGGAGTCCCTTGGTAAGAAAATAAGGCAGTCGGAGCTTCAGAAAATACCCTATATGATAATAGCAGGTGAAAAGGAAGAAAAAACAAAAACTATAACGATACGGAAAAAGAAGGGAGATGACATAAAGGAAGTAAAATTGGAAAGCTTCATAAAAATAGCGGAAAGGGTGGTTGCAAATAGAGAGGCGTCATACTGATAAATTCCTATTGATATGCCATCACAATCCCATTATTAATGTAATGTCTTTCCGGGTCCGTATTTAGCGGTCAGGTTTTTACTGACCGGCTAAATATATTTTTTCTTTATTTTTTTGTTAAAAATTTCTATAATCTGTACATAAAT
>JAFGDA010000020.1 GCA_016932375.1 Actinomycetota bacterium
AGGCAGGCTCTGTTTTTACACAAGGATCAGTTTGGCAGTAGTAAAGAAGAATATCTGCATCGCTTTAAATATCAAAACGGATGATCCCGAAACCGGTCGTATAGCGCTAAAAATCTACATTAACTGGTTTAAAAATATTGTTGATTTCCTGAAACATAAAAATATAAGCAGCAAAAGACTTAAAGAAAGGGTCGGGCTCATTGGAAAGGAAAATCTTGACCGGGCCCTGAAAAAAGGCAGGGGCGTGGTAATATTTACCTGCCATATTGGCAACTTTGAATGGGGCGCATGCAGGCTCGCAGTGGAAGGGTATGATATCTGGGGCGTAAGCCTTGTAAGAAAAAGCGGCCTTACCAATAAATTTTTCGAATCAAACAGGCTTGCCAAGGGACTTAAGACCCTCTATACAAACAGGATGCTCAATGTTTTTAGAATTCTTAAGAACAACGGAATAGTGGCCATCCCTTCCGACTGGGATCCCACCGGCAGGGCAGGCAGGCCCTGTAAATTTTTCGGGAAAAACGCTTTTCTCCCAACCGGCGCAGTACAGATAGCAATTAAATCCGGTGCCGCCCTGCTCCCGAGTTTCATCTGGCGCAAGGATAAATATAATCACAGGCAGGTTGTCGGCGAGCCCCTCGAACTGGACCTGACGGGTGACAATGATGAGCAGCTAAATAAAAACATCGCAAGGATGCATTCTGTAATGGAAAAATATATAGTGGAACATATTACAGAATGGGAACTTTTCCATGATATCTGGCAATAAATATAAAATACAGGTGAAAGGAACAATCATAAAAAAAAGTACTTCCAAAATTAAACCCGGGGAACCCAAAAACCTGGATAGCAGCGGAAATGAAATATTCTGGCATACTAAAGACATAAAGGAAACAGCAGATACCCTGAATACCGATCTTCATGAAGGCTTAAGCGATGAAGAAGCCGATAAAAGAACCGGGATATATGGCTTCAATGAACTGGAAGAAAAAAAGGGCCGGACCCCTTTACGGATATTTCTTTCACAGTTCAATGATTTCATGATATGGATCCTTATTGCAGCGGCTTTCATATCCGGGATAATAATAAGGGAAATAACCGATGCCCTTGTTATACTCGCAATACTGGTAATTAATTCAGTCCTTGGTTTTGTCCAGGAATTCAGGGCTGAAAAAGCCCTTCAGGCATTAAAAGAGCTGGCTTCTCCTGCTGCACTCGTTATCAGGGGGGGCAGGGAGAAAAATGTATCTTCCAAATTGCTTGTTCCTGGCGATATCATAAAGCTTGTGGCAGGAGACCTTGTACCCGCTGACTGCAGGGTGGTCAGCCAGGTAAACCTCCAGGCAAATGAATCCATAATAACCGGGGAATCCCTGCCGGTCGTCAAATCTTCCGAAGTCATAAACAAAACAAAACTGGCTACCGGCGATAAAATAAATCTCCTTTTTAGCGGCACAACCATAGTCAAGGGAAGGTGCAGTGCTGTGGTGGTGGGCACGGGCCAGTATACCGAAATCGGTAAAATCGCCAGTATGGTGCAGGAATCGGAAGAATTGACCCCGCTGCAGATTGAACTTAAGACTGTCGGGAAAAAGATCGGGATAATCTGCCTCGTAATAAGCGCCATAGTCTTTGCATCCGGCATCCTCAAGGGGAATTCCGTTGCCCAGATGCTCCTTGTTGCAGTGGCGCTGGCGGTGGCCGCCATACCAGAGGGGCTACCCGCAATTGTCACAGTCTCACTGGCCCTCGGGGTCCAGCAAATGGCAAAAAACAATGCAATAGTGAGGAGATTAAGTTCCGTAGAGACGCTTGGTAGCGTATCCGTGATATGCACCGATAAGACAGGTACCCTTACCCAGAACAAGATGATGGTAAGGAAAATCTATACCGGGCTAAATGAATTAAAGAAATATGATGATTACATAGGGTCATTATCGAAAAAGGGCTCCTTAAGCGGGGAGGGCAAGGCGCAGCTCCTGATTACCAGGGAGATGGATTCGAATAATGCCTTGAACCTGCTGCTTAAAAATGCTGTGCTCTGTAATGATGCGTACTATATAAACAGGGACGAGGACCGGATAACCGGAGACCCCACGGAAGCTGCCCTTATTGAACTGGGGAGCTATTATAATATCGAAAAGAAATCACTTGACAGCCAGTTTCCGCGTGAAATGGAGGAACCTTTTGACTCAACCAGGAAAATGATGACCACCATTAACAGGGTCAACCTGCAGGAAGAAGGCGCCAATGGCGGCATGGGCAGGAGGTACATATTATTTTCCAAAGGCGCGCCTGAAGTAATAACGGAAAGATGCACGCAGATTATGGAAAACGGGAAACCACGGGAGATTACTGCTGCAGACAGGGAAATGATAAACAAGAACAATACCTCCCTTGCCGGGAAAGCCATGAGAAACCTTGCCTTTGCCTGTAAATTTCTTGAAGAATTACCCGCTGAAAACAGTGTCTCCGGGGAAGAAAAGAATCTCGTATACCTTGGAATGGTTGGGATGATCGATCCCCCGAGGCCCGAGGTTTATGATGCAATTAAAAAGACCAGGCAGGCGAATATAAGGGTGATAATGGTCACAGGGGACCATAAAATCACCGCGGCTGCCATAGGGTCCGAGCTCGGGTTACTGGGGCCGGATGATAAAATAATCGACGGCATTGAACTGGATCACATGACTCCCGAAGAACTTGAACGCGAGATTGAAAACATAAGTATATTTGCAAGGGTTTCCCCTTCAAACAAGGTTGATATCGTAGATGCGCTGAAAAAAAACCAGCATATAGTTGCCATGACAGGCGATGGAATAAATGACGCCCCATCCCTCAAAAAAGCCGACATAGGCGTTGCCATGGGCATAACCGGGACAGATGTAAGCAAAGAAGCAAGCGACATGATCCTGACTGATGATAATTTTGCCACCATCGTCAAGGCAATAAGACAGGGAAGGGTCATCTATGACAACCTTAAAAAATTCATATTGTTCCTGCTTTCCTGTAATATCTCTGAAGTCCTGCTTATGTTTCTGGCCATAACAGCCGGGGATTATATTTTTTATCTCTTAACGGGCATCAGGGGCTTTTTCTACATACCGCTCCTTCCCGTCCAGATCCTGTGGATGAACCTCATTACCGACGGCCTTCCCGCCATGGCTCTCGGCGTTGACCCTCCTGAAAGGGATATAATGAATAGAAAGGCTACCAGGAAGAAGGAACTCATACTGAGCAGGAGAAGGCTTGCCATGGTGTCATGGCAGGGATTTATACTTACACTGGGTTCACTTTTTGTATATTTTGCCAGCCCTGTATTTTTCAAAAGCAATCCAGAAGTATTCCAGACTTCCGTTTTTACCACCCTTGTAATTACCCAGCTGCTGCATACCTATAACTTCAGGTTCGAGGAAAAGGGGATATTCAGGAAAAATATATTCGAAAATAAATATTTGAACCTGGCAATCTTTGTTTCAATAATACTTCAGGTAGGGATAATATACATACCATGGCTTCAGGGTATTTTCGGGACAACATCCCTCAGGCTTTATAACTGGCTCCTGATAATCATATGCTCTGTTGCTTCAGTTCTTATCATAAACCTTATTAATGAGATAAGGTACAGGTTGAAAAATAATTCCACTGGAAGAAATTGAGTTTAATAAAATTTTAAAATCCGGGGGTTTTGAAATGAGCTCTAAATACAAGATTGGAAATTCAATACTTGAGATCCTGACAGGCGATATTACATTACAG
Organism: Actinomycetota bacterium; assembly: GCA_016932375.1. GTDB lineage: Bacteria > Actinomycetota > Humimicrobiia > Humimicrobiales > Humimicrobiaceae > JAFGDA01. The sequence continues at coordinate 3,760 of JAFGDA010000020.1, forward strand.
GATACCGATGTAATAGTAAACGCTGCCAATAATGCGCTGGTACCCGGCGGCGGCGTGGATGGCGCCATCCACAGGGCGGCCGGGCCCGAATTAAAGGATGAGTGCGAAACCCTGGGCGGATGTGAAACCGGTGAAGCAAAGATAACAAGGGGCTATAATCTTGCAGCCCCGTATGTAATACATACAGTGGGACCAGTATACAGCGGAAGGGTAAGTGACCCGGGTGACCTTGAAAGAAGTTACCTTAACAGCCTTTCTGTCGCTTCAAGCAACGGGTTAAAAAGCATATCTTTCCCGTCAATCAGCACCGGCGCTTTTGGTTATCCGGTCAAGGAAGCAGCAGTAATAGCCCTGAAATCCATTACAGGATACCTTAAAAATCACCCGGACATTGAGCTTGTAAGGATGGTGCTGTTTTCAGACAGGGATTACCAGGTATATAGATCGACCATGGAAAGAATCATAATTACGTAAAATATCTTCCGTGTTTTACCTGCCAGCAGGAAGTTTTTATATTTAAATTTTAAAGCCTGAAACTGTATATTTTTTATTCCGCTAATTTAAAATGGACCTGTTGTGTCATTTATCCTGACCTATCTCCATCAGGCTGGACCCCGAAGCCAGGCGGCAGAATGGATACAGCCTCAAATGCCCATCATTACGAGCACCTCGAATACCCGCAATTCCTGCAAACATAACATCCGCCTTCGGGTTCCATTATCCCCCCGCACCCCTCCTCGGGACATATCATTACAGATTTGGGGCCGCTTGTAACATCAAAATCAAATTTATTTGAACCCTTCAGATAAAACTCTAGGGTTTTAGCTATTGCATCCGGACATGAAAGTACATGTGTCTCTGGATCAGCAATACAGGTTATGCACCTTATGCCTTCCACCTGCTTCTTGATTTCATTGATGTCTATTCCCGCCCTTATGGAAATACTGAGCAGCCTGCCAACAGCTTCTGTCAGCGCGGCGCAGCCCTCTTCCCCGGTATTGGTAAATACCTCACATACACCCTGCTCATCCGAATTTACGGTAACATAGAGCTTTCCGCAGCTGCCTATCTTATATTTCCTGGTCATGCCCCTCGTTATTTCAGGCCTGGGTCTTGGTTTCAGGGTTTTTATTTCCTCTTCCCCGGACTTCCCTTTTTTCTCCATGGTTTGTTTAAATGTAATTTCATTGCTACCTTTTCCCTCCATGGCCTCTTCTGCACCCGGGCCATCTTCCTGTTTTTTACCCTTTACCTCAAGCACCTGTGCATCCCTGCTTCCGTCCCTGTATATGGTTATTCCCTTGCACCCGAGCCTGTACGACAGCATATACACATCTTCAACATCTTTAACCGTAGCAGAATTTGAAAAATTGACAGTCTTTGAGACTGCATTATCAACAAACTTCTGGAAGGCAGCCTGCATCCTTACATGCCATTTGGGTGAAACCTCATGTGCTGTTATGAATATCCTCCTGTGCTGTGAAGGGATCTCTTCGACACCTTCAAGAGACCCGCACTCTGCTATCCTTTCCATCAGTCCTTCACTGAAAAAGCCTTCTTCCATTGCAACCTGCCTGAAATATTTATTGACCTCGAGCAGTTTATCATTGTCCATTACATTTTTTACAAATGAAATTGCAAAAAGCGGCTCTATCCCGCTCGAACAATCAGCTATTATGCTCAGGGTCCCGGTAGGGGCAATGGTGGTCGTTGTAGCGTTCCTTATCTGGTAACCGTCAGGACTGTCATATATGCTTCCTTCAAAATTAGGGAAAACACCCCTTTCCCGTGCGAGGGCTCTTGAAGCATCCTTGGATTCCTCCTGGATAAAGCCCATTACCTTGCCTGCAAGCTCTAAGGCCTCCTCACTGTCATAAGGGATTCCAAGTATCACAAGCATATCTGCCCAGCCCATTATTCCAAGGCCTATTTTCCTGTTACCATCCACCATCCTGGTTATCTTTTCGAGGGGATATTTGCTCATATCTATCACATCGTCTAAGAACCTGACAGATGTATGGACCACCTTTTTCAGCTTCCCATAATCTACCATTTTAACGCCCCCTTCCTCCATTACCATGTTTGCCAGGTTTATGGAGCCAAGGTTGCAGGCCTCGTAGGGCAGCAGGGGCTGTTCGCCGCAATTCCTGACTGTTATCCCATTAGCTATAAAAGAATTGCTTATAGGCTCATTAAAATCATAAACGACTTTTCTCCCTGTATGCTCTATTTTTTTCACCCTATCTATGAATTTGTTATAATTCTTTATTTTTGGTGCATAAGTAAACTTACCCAGTGGCTGAATCAATACCTCATCTTCTTCTTTTAGCTTGCCAAGCTCCTTATATCCACCTGTAGTCAGTATCTTGTGATCAGCGGTGGCTTCCAGTTCATATCCCGAACTGGTAATCAACCGATATACTTCCTTCTCTCCCCTGTGCCAGGAACTCAACTCCCCGCTTTCATAAATTCCCAGGCTTTCCCTGCCTATCTCCTTTGAGGCTTTATATTCCAGTGCCCTTTTATCGAATACAATCCTTATGTCTTCATGATCCTTTATCCTCTGGTGAAGTTCTTCAGCCCGTATCCATCCTTTACTGGTGGATATCAGGGTATCGCCAGTTACACAAGGATTGGTGCTTTCTATCTGGCCCAGGTTTGGCGTAGGATTATCCTTATTGAGCCTGTCCAGGAAAACTATCCCGGGATCGCCATTTTTCCATGCATGCTGGACTATCTTATTGAATATTTCACGCGCATTGTATTTATCTACGACCTCTTTTGTCCTCGGGTTTATTATCTCATAGGTTTCGTCATTTTCTACGGCCCTCATGAATGTCTCGGTAACCCCTACAGAAAGGTTAAAATTTGTGAGCTTTTCACTATTGACCTTTGCAACAATAAAATCCAGGATGTCGGGGTGGTCAACCCTCAAAATACCCATATTGGCGCCCCTCCTGGTTCCGCCCTGCTTTATCGTATCGGTTGCTGCATTGAAGACTGTCATAAACGATATTGGCCCGCTTGATACGCCTTTTGTAGAAAGTACAACGTCATTCCTCGGCCTTATCCTTGAAAAAGAATAACCCACTCCCCCGCCGGATTTCTGTATCAGCGCCGTTTCCTTTAATGCCTCGAATATATCAGACATGGAATCCCCGACAGGCAGCACAAAGCAGGCCGCAAGCTGCTGGAGCTCTTTCCCCGCATTCATCAAGGTAGGGGAATTTGGCAG
>JAFGDA010000152.1 GCA_016932375.1 Actinomycetota bacterium
AAGCAAAAGAAATTGTACTTGAAAGCTTAAGACCCCTTGGTAAAGATTATACAGGTACAGTCAGGGCAGGAATTGAAGAAAGATGGATCGACGTTTATGAAAACGAGGGCAAAACGAGCGGAGCTTATTCCTGGGGATGTTATGATACGCACCCTTATATATTGATGAATTATGAAAGCAATATAGATAGTTTGTTCACACTTGCCCATGAAATGGGGCATTCCATGCATACATATCTTTCAAACAGGACACAGCCTTACATAACTGCCGGCTATAAAATATTTGTGGCAGAAGTTGCATCCATACTTAATGAAATCCTGCTGACAGAATACCTTCTTAAAATTTTTACAGATAAAAAGAAGAAAGCTTTCGTCCTTAACCATTATCTTGAACAGTTCAGGGGTACCGTATACCGGCAGGCAATGTTTGCCGAATTCGAAAAAATTATTCACGATAATGCAGAAAAATGTATCCCCCTTACAGTGGACAGCCTCAATAATATATACCATGACTTGAATCTAAGATACTACGGAGACGGAATAGTGTTAGACGAAATGACCGACCTCGAATGGGCAAGAATACCTCATTTTTACAGTGCTTTTTATGTATACAAATACGCCATCGGGTTCTCGGCAGGCGCAGCGCTATCGAAAAATATACTCGGCGGTGATAAAAAAGCAGTTAAAAATTACATTAATTTCCTTTCAAGTGGAGGGTCGGACTATCCTATAAACCTCCTCCGCGGTGCAGGTGTGGATATGGCCTCACCGCAACCAATCAGGGAAGCGTTAAAAATATTCGGAAACATTATATCAGAAATTGAAAGTCTTCTGAGTTAGCTTTTGATGTTCGGGGCAAATACCATTTTCACAGCATTCGAAGCTTTATTTAAAAATAGACTTTATATTTGAAAAATGTTTGGTTAAACATTGAACTTAAAAAGAATAACATCACCATCACGTATTATATAATCCCTGCCTTCCTGGCGGACCAGGCCCTTTTCTTTTGCCTTCACAAAAGAGCCTGCTTCTTTCAATAACCCGTAGGTGATTACTTCGGCACATATGAAACCCCTCTCGAAATCGGTATGGATCCTGCCTGCAGCCTGCGGCGCTTTTGTACCGGCAGGCACAGTCCATGCCCTTACCTCGGGAAGTTTGATTGTTATGAAGCTTATTAGCCCCAGCAACTTATAGCAGGATGCTACAAGCCTTTCCATCCCTGCCTGCGGAATACCCAGTTCCTGCATGAACATCAGCCTTTCTTCCCTGTCAAGCTGGGCAAGCTCTTCCTCAATCTTTGCACTTATGGGTATAATCCCTGAACCTTCGCTACCGGCAAGATTTATGATTTCCTTCATGCAGTCTAACTGTTCCGGTGGCCTTTGTATGTCATCTTCGGAAATGTTTACTACATATAATACAGGTTTCATGGTAAGAAGAAAAAGTTCACTGGCAAGCAGCTTATCCTCTTCCGTCAGTTCCACTGAACGCAGTGCATGCCCCCGGTCCAGTTCATTTCTTATCTTTTCAAGTATTTCCACTTCGCGCAGGTATTTTTTTTCTCCTACCCTGGCCTGCCTCCTGCTCTTTTCAAGGCGCCTGTCAACACTTTCAAGGTCTGCCAGAGTGAGTTCCAGGTTGACTGTTTCTATGTCCCTTACAGGATCAATGCAACCTTCGATGTGTGACACATTTTCATCTATAAAACAGCGGACCGTATGAAGAAGGGCATCTACTTCCCTGATATGGGAAAGAAACTTGTTACCCAGCCCCTCTCCCTTATGGGCTCCCTTTACAAGTCCTGCAATATCCACAAAATCCAGTGTCGTTGGGGTTACCTTTTCAGGCTTTACCATACCGGCCAGCACCTCAAGACTGGCATCCGGTACAGGAACAGACGCCATATTGGGCTCGATTGTACAGAAAGGATAACTGGTTGCTTCAGCACCTGCCGCAGTCAGGGCATTAAAAAGTGTGCTTTTCCCGGTATTTGGAAGACCTATTATTCCAAGTTTAATGTTTTTCTCCTCTGGCTGCCTGTTTTTTATTCATCCTGGGCCCTTTTATATCATATTAAATGACGGGTATATCATAAAAGAATGAACAAGATAAAAAATACTTAACTGGTGGAGGCGGCGGGAATCGAACCCGCGTCCGAAGATATTGCCACTTAAACTTCTACAAGCTTAGTCCATATTTTAAATCTCGCCTTCCTGTCCCGTATGGACACGGTACAGGTCAGCCAGCCTGCATAAATTTCCCCCGGATGATAGCAGGCGCTTCATCCAGAGTATCCTGCTAATCGTCGCCCGCTGGAAGCCGCAGGAGAACTCCCGCAGACGTAGCAGCTTAAATTAAGCTGCTAATGCATATTCGCTATTGTCAGCGTTTATGTTTAGCTTCAGCTTTTTACGAGTTCTGATACTCGGCTTGCCGCTCAAGCTCAACCTATCCCCGTCGAATCCAGGTCGCCCCCTCACAAGCAGTATCAATATCATAAACCGCACATATCCTGTGGAGCAAGCGCTGTGGGATCATTGATCTCAAAGCAAAATTATATTATACAGTATTTAGTAATTTTTTAAAGCCCTCTTTATCTCCGTATCATGTTCCCTCTTGATTATATCTTCCCTCTTGTCTCTTTTGGTTTTGCTCTTAGCAAGGGCAATTTCCACCTTGACCCTGTTATCCTTAAAATATACCGAAAGAGGAACAAGGGTCAGGCTCCTGTCCGTAAGCTTTCCACGGATCCGGTCTATCTCCCTCCTGTGCATTAGAAGCCTTCTTGTCCTGAGAGGATTGGATTCTTCAGTCCTGCTTTTTGTATAGGGTGATATATGCATGCTGAAAAGGTAGAGCTGGTCTTTCCTTATGCGGGCATAACTGTCTTTGAGGTTGACCCTGTGCTCCCTTACTGATTTTACTTCACTTCCGTGCAGTTCAATACCCGCTTCCCATTGTTCAAGGATAAAAAAATCCTTACGGGCTTTTTTGTTCTGGGCAATGATTCCCCTGTAGCTTTTATCTTTTGATGCCTTTTTATTTTTTTTCTTGCCCAATATCTTCCCCGGTCATTTTCCTGATTTCCTCTTTTGCCTTCTCCAGCTGGAGGTCAACATTATCCTCTGCAGTCAGGACGACTTCGAAATCCGGTTCAACACCTACACCTTCAATTGAAATACCTGAAGGCAGGAAATATTTTGCAGTTGTAAATTTTAACCCGGAGCCATCTGAAAGTTCATATACGACCTGTACCGTACCTTTTCCAAAACTTGTCTCACCTACCAGTACAGCCCTTCCATTATCCTTTAAGGCCCCGGCAACCAGTTCAGAGGCACTCGCAGAAAATCCATTTATCATTACCACCAGTGGGATATCCGTATATTTACCTTTTTTTGCAAAATACTCATCCACCCTTTCCCTTGAACCGGTCCTTCCCCTTACTGTTACTATGGCACCTTTATCAAGAAAAAGGTCGCACACTCCGACGGCATCGTCAAGCACCCCGCCCAAATTATTCCGCAGGTCCAGTATTATGCCATCTATTCCCTGATCAAG
>JAFGDA010000153.1 GCA_016932375.1 Actinomycetota bacterium
CAGTTAATACTAAAAATTTTGTTGCCTGGCCATTCTTAACTAAATTGATACCCTTTGCTGAGTAAACCTCTGGTTTACCAGATTCGTCTAAAAAAATATAATTGTATTTATTGGATTTCAAATTTCAATTAACTTATTCTTAAATAATATTATCCTATAATATTAAAATAAGTGTGTGATAATAAAAAGAATAATATCATCATATTGAATTAATTCAATAATTATTTTTTAGTGAAATTATAAATGAAGATTTATAATGGCTGAGCAAAACCATTTAAGTATATATATTGGTCAGAGCCTTATGTTGTTAGATCGGGATGCCCCGTTTGTTAGTGAAGAACCTGAAGAACCGATTTTTGAGCCATTGGTTGCCCAGAGCTTATGGTATCAAGAACTTTTAAAATTATTATTAAAATAGAAATTATTCAAATTAGAGTACCGTGGAAAAAACAGTTTTAACTAATTCTGAAAGATTTGAATATTCGAAACTTTTGGTATTCGATTTAATTCTAATTTAATTTTCTGCATCCCTTCTCTTAAATCAAACTCATCCTGAATACCCATCCAGAAGTCTGCTGAATTGCCAAAATATCTCGACATTCTCAAGGCAGTATCTGCAGTTATCCTTCTTTTTCCTTTAAGAATTTGCGATATTCTTGTTGCAGGCATACCGGTATCCCTGGCCAGCCTGTAAGCACTTATTTTTAATGGTTTAAGAAATTCTTCCAAAAGAATTTCGCCTGGTGTTATATTTTTAATTTTTCCCATTTCTTTTTCTCCTTAGTGATAATCAGTTATTTCTACAAAACCTGCCGAACCATTTTCCCAGTAAAAACAAATCCTGAACTGGCCATTTATTCTAATACTATACTGTCCCTGTCTCTTACCTGATAGCCTTTCAAGCCTGTTTCCTGGCGGGACATCTAAATCGTTTAAATCTTTTGCCCTGTTTATGATTATTAATTTTCTAAGCCCTATTCTTTGTATATCTCCTGGCAACTTCCTCGAATATTGCTGGTTCCAGATCTTTTCTGTTTCCTTATCCTTGAATGAAATAATCATATACAAATATTAACGCATTACGTTATTAATGTCAAAGGTTAGTATTAGAATTTTAGAGGTGAGGTTTGGTGAAGGCCCGAACTAAATTTGGCTGGGGAGGCAGGATTCGAACCGAAGAAGCACGGGATAATTCCGGGGCTACAGAAGCCCCGGTTTTAAGACAGCATTTATTCCCGATGAAAAATCCCTGACCTTTTTTAGGCCACTCTCAAAATCACCTGCTTCCAGCACCAGCGATAATATTTTGCTTCCGATTATCACACCGTCACAGTATGGCGCCACTTCTTTTACCTGTTTCCGGCCTGAAATACCAAAACCAAGGGCAAGGGGGATATCCGTAATATCCCTGACATTTCTCAGAAATGACTTTACCTCCGGGGATACGGTTTTTCTCACTCCTGTAACCCCTTTAAGGGAAACACAATACAAAAATCCTTTCCCGGCATCCGCAATATCTTTTAGTCGCAGGTGATCCGTTGTCGGCGAAACTATCATAATATTATCAACACTGCCCTGACCGAAATATTTAATGTACTCTTTATATTCACTTAAGGGAAGGTCCGGTATTATGATCCCGTCTGCCCCGGCGCCTGAAAGCCTTTTCAGGAATTTTCCAACGCCATATACAAAAACATTATTGAAATAAACAAGCACCACTATAGGTGTTGAGGTTTTTTCCCTCAGGTGCTCAATACAGCCAAACAGTTTATCCGTATTCATCCCCTGTTCCAGCGCGGCCTTCGAAGTGGCCTGTATTACAGGCCCGTCAGCCAGCGGGTCCGAAAACGGCAGGCCTATTTCTATGATATCAGCACCCTGGCTATCAAGGGTTTCAAATAATTTATAAAACCCGTAAGTATCCGGAAAACCGCATGTCAGGAAAGGTATGAAAGCTTTATGGCCCCTGAGACTGAGCTCACGGAAGACTCCTGATATGCGGTCATCTTCCCTGCACCTGCTTCTGTATTTTAATTTATCCCTTCCTGTTATATTATCCTTTTCCATATGCCTCCCGGCTTCATTCCCGATGTCCAATCCAAATTTCGTTTTTAATCCAGCCTTTTTGATAAAAACTTTATTTATTATAACTGCCTGCAGGGCCACTATTAAAACTGCCTGCAGGGCCACATAATAATCTATCTAAACATTATTTCCAATCATCTCTTCAGGGGCATTGTCTATATCCTTATCCCCCCTGCCTGACAGGTTGACTACTATTACCTGGTCCCTGCTTAAAGCCGGGGCTATTTTTCCGGCATATGCAAGCGCATGAGAGCTTTCATAGGCAGGAATTATACCCTCATGGAGCGACAGCGAACGGAAAGCTTCCAGGGCTTCCCCGTCTGTTACAGATTGGTATTCGACAATCCCCTCCTCCTTCAAATATGCATGCTCAGGGCCCACTCCGGGGTAATCAAGTCCTGCCGAAACAGAATATGCCTCCGTTATCTGCCCGTAGTTATCCTGCAGCACAAAACTGTATGCTCCGTGAAAAACGCCCCTGCTCCCCCTGCATAGCGTGGCTCCGTGCATGTCACTTTCTATGCCCATTCCGCCTGCCTCAACGCCAACCATTTTTATACTGCCTGCTTCTTTCAGGAAAGGGTAAAATATCCCTATTGAATTGCTTCCTCCCCCCACGCATGCAATGATATAATCCGGCAGTTTACCCTCTGCCTTAAATATTTGCTTCCTGGTCTCCCTGCCTATTATGGTCTGGAAGTCCCTTACCATTGACGGGTATGGGTGAGGCCCCACCACCGAACCCAGAAGGTAATAGGAGTCATCAACTGTCGATACCCAGTATCTCATTGCCTCGTTTACGGCATCCTTCAGTGTTTTGCTTCCAGAGTTTACCTCAACTACTTCCGCTCCCATCAGCTTCATCCTGTATACATTTGGAGCCTGCCGCCTTATATCCTTGCTTCCCATGAATACCCTGCACTTGAGCCCGAAAAGCGCTGCAGCAGCTGCTGCAGCCACACCATGCTGCCCCGCGCCGGTTTCAGCTATTATGTTCTTCTTACCCATTCTCCTGGCTAGAAGGCACTGGCCCACAGTATTATTAATTTTATGTGCACCCAGATGACAGAGATCCTCCCTCTTTAAGTATATCTTTGCCCCTCCCAGTCTTTTGGTGAGCCTTTCTGCAAAATAAAGAGGAGTGGGCCGGCCGACATAATAGGCAAGGTAATAATTAAGCTCGGAAATGAATGAAGGGTCCCTCCTGTATCTTTTATAGCTAACTGCCAGCTCATCAAGCGCGCTAATCAGTATTTCAGGCACATATCTTCCCCCGAACTCCCCAAAATAACCATTTTCTTTATTTTCTTTCTTACTTTTTTTCAAAAGCCTCTTCCTTCCCTTAACCTTTCCATAAACAGCCTTACCAGCCTGATATCCTTATGCCCCGGTGACGATTCAAGCCTTGAGGAAGCATCTACACCGAAAGGCCTTACTTTCCGGATTGCTTCCTGTACATTTGCATGATCAAGCCCCCCTGAAATTATAAGTGGTCTTTTAAGCTCAAGCTTATTTATGACTTCCCAGTCAAAAGTCCTGCCGGTTCCCCCATAAATTTTTTTGCCTGAGCTGTCTATCAGGTAACCGTCCATTAATATATAATCAGCAAATTTTTCCATTCCGGATATTTTTACCCTTAAACCGTAAAGGGAATCCTCCCCGCCTTCATCTGCCCTGACTGCCTTCAATATCTTAATGTTTCCATCCAAGCCCTTAAGCTCCTTAAGGTAGGCGGCGCTTTCATCACCGGACAGCTGCACATAATCAAGCCCCAGCCCAAGGTAAGCATTATATACCGCATTGATGTCTTCATTTACAAAAACCCCCACTGCCGATACCCCGGAATCCCTGACCTTTTTGATAATATCCCCTGCCCGCGATAAGCTTATCCTTCGCGGACTGTCAGTTGAAAGTATAAAACCAAGGGCATCGACTCCCAGCCCTGAAATTTCCAGTGCGTCCTCTTCGCTTGTAATCCCGCATATCTTTATCCATGTCATCTTATCCTGCCTCCCCATAAAATTTAGGAATAAGGTTCTTTTTGACCAGACTGTTCCTGAAGGTTTCAAGAGCGATTGCAAGATCAGGGCTCTCCATAAAATAACTGCCTATAAGGAATGTATTTACTTCCCTCCGGTAAAGCTCTTCGATATAATCCACACCGGATACACCGCTTTCACATACCAGTATCCTTCCTTCCAGGTCATTTCTGTCCACACGGTCAAGTATTTTTATTATATTTCCGCTCCTGACTTCCATTTTTATAAGGTCGCGGTTGTTTATCCCTATCAGCCCGGCATCAAGCGCAAGTGCCTTTTCAAATTCACGTATATTATGTATTTCAACAAGGACATCCATCCCGAGCGCCATAGCCGCATCATAAAGAATCTTTAACTTTTTATACCCGAGGATAGAACAGATCAGCAAAATACAATCCGCACCAAGGGCAGCGCTCTCATATACCTGCCTGAGATCAAAAATGAAATCCTTCCTGAGAACCGGCAGGGCAGATGAGCTCCGTGCAATGGCAAGGTCTTCCGGGCAGCCTTTAAAATATAATGATTCTGTAAGGACCGAAATCCCGCAGATAAAATCCCCGTACCTGTCATAGGTTGCTGCAGCTCCCCCTACATCCAGGCCCCGGTTTATCCATCCCCTCGAAGGTGACGCCTTTTTTATCTCTGCAATAATATTAACCCTGCCATTCTTTATATTCTTTATAAAGCTTACGTCCTTATCCCTCGCAGCATGGCGGGAATTTAGCGGAAGATGTCTTTCTGTGTCCCTTTCCGTGTCCTTATGTAACTCACTATATAATTCACTGCCGCCATGATAATGCGAACGGGAGCCTTTTTGGGTATTATGCAGGCTGCCTGAGGAAATAAATTCATGATAGCTTTGCCCTCCCTCAGCATACATTAAATCCTTCATATTTTTTTTCTTATTTGCCAGTATTTCTTTTATGAACTTCAATTATCAAAATCTCCAGTAAAAATATAATATTTTATACGGCCAGTATCATTCCTGATAATAACCTGCCGGTTATGCTTTTAGTTTATTGCTTATTTCAATAAGGCCTTCCAGTTTTTTCAGTGCGCGCCCGCTGTCGATTGACTGGCCGGCCAATCTTACCGCATCTTTAAACCCTTCCGCTTTGCCTGCAGCTATTATTGCTGCCGCCGCATTTAGCACGGCAGAATCCCTTTTAGGCCCCATATCCCTGCCCGAAAGTATGCCTCTTACCATATTTGCATTATCATCTGCATCACCGCCGGCAAGGTCCTCTACCCTGCAACCGGAAAAACCCAGGTCGGAAGGATTAAAAACATAGCTGTAAATCTTACCGTCTTTCAGCTCAGATACGTAGCTTTCACCTGCAGTGGAAAGCTCATCCATCCCATTACAGCTGTGAAGGACGTAGGCTCTCTTAACGCCGAGCCTTTTTAGGGCTTCTATCATAACACCGATGAGGTTTCTGTCATATACTCCAAGGACCCTTCCATTTGCCATGGCAGGATTGGTTAAAGGGCCAAGGATATTAAACACGGTCCTTATGCCCATATCCTTCCGGGCTCTTACCACATGCTTCATTGCAGTATGGGCAACAGGCGCAAAAATAAACCCCATACCAATGGTGTCTATACACTGCGAAACCCTTTCACAGGAAAGCCCTATATTTACCCCCAACGATTCAAGCACATCTGCACTTCCACTCCTGCTGGAAACGCTCCTGTTGCCATGCTTGGCAACCACTGCTCCTGCTCCTGCAGCAATAAAGGCAGAAGTGGTGGATATGTTGAAAGTATTCAGGTTGTCCCCGCCCGTCCCGCAGGTATCCACCATATTCCGGTACCTGCTTTTTACAGGAACCGCCTTTTCGAGCATTGCCCTTGAAAAGCCGCTGATTTCCTCCGCTGTCTCTCCCCTTATTTTAATGGCGGTGAGAAAAGATGCTATCTGGCAATCATTTATCTTACCATCCATAATATCCTGCATCACCCGGTATGCTTCGCCTTCATCCAGATGGCTGCCCTGTATTAATTTATCCAGGTAAAATTCCATAATTTTTCTTCTCCATAATAATAATTATGATGATATACTACCTCATGATTTTTAATGCATTGAACAATGCCGCAGCCTTGTTTATGGTCTCCTCGTATTCATTTTCAGGTATTGAATCATAGACAATCCCCGCGCCGGCCTGGATATAGACACGTTTTTCCTTTACCACTGCCGTCCTTATGGTTATACAGCTGTCCAGGCTGCCATCGTATCCGAAATAACCGACCGCACCTCCATAAGGTCCCCTCCTGTCAGGTTCCAGCTCACTGATTATCTGCATTGCCCTGATCTTTGGGGCTCCCGATAATGTCCCTGCCGGAAACACGCTCCTGAGCGCATCGTAAATGGAACTCCTGTCATTTAAGACACCTTCAACCCTTGAAACAAGATGCATCACATGGGAATATTTCTCAATGTCCATGTACTTTTTGACTTCAACACTTCCATACCTGCAGACCCTTCCGAGATCATTGCGCGCAAGATCCACGAGCATATTATGCTCTGCAATTTCCTTGCGGTCATTAAGAAGGCTCTTCATCAGCACTTCTTCTTCTGCAGGTGTTGCGCCCCTTTCCCTGGTCCCGGCTATGGGGCATGTGAAAACTTTTTTCCCGTCTATCTTTATAAGAGGTTCGGGAGAAGCACCAGCGACATAAAAATCGCCAAAATTAAAAAAATACATATATGGCGATGGGTTGATGGACCTTAAAGCCCGGTAAATTCCGAGGGGCTCTTCATAGCTTCCCACCGAGAACCTCTGGGACAGCACCACCTGGAAAGCATCTCCCCGGGTTATGTAAAACTTGGACTTCTCCACCGCCCCAAGGAAGTCTTCCTTTTTAAAATTTGAATCAAACTCAAATTTAGGGAGAATTTTATCTCCCGGGGAATATATCCCGCTTCCGGAAACAGGGGCATTGTTTTCCATCATTTTTTCTTCCAGGTCTTCTATCATCTCCACTGAGAGGTCGTAGGCTTTCCCGGCAGGCATCCCATTGCCGATTTTTACAGTTGCCACTATCCTCACCCGGTTTAAGAGATGGTCAAAAATTACCACAAGGTCCGTAAGATAGAGGAATATC
>JAFGDA010000154.1 GCA_016932375.1 Actinomycetota bacterium
GGAAGAATGACCGGAGTTAAGGGTTTTGTTGAAGAACTGGCAAAAAGCAAACCGGTCCCTCCAGACTGGTGCTATGTGAACAATTTTAAGAATCCCTATGAGCCTCTTGCAATAGAGCTGCCTGCAGGTAATGGCAGGGAGTTCGCAGAAGATATAAAGAACATGATAAATTCAATAAGGGAGCTCCTGCCGGGAACTTTTAAAAGCAAGGATTACGGGGATAAAAAAGAGGCTCTTACTAAAAATAAAGAAGCAAAGAAAGAAAAACTTCTACAGAGTTTAAACAACAGGGTAAAAGATGATGGTTTTGTCCTGCATAGCACACAGATAGGCCTTTTTATAATTCCGGCACAGGATGGAAAGGCTATGAGTGAAGAGCAGTATCAGGCGCTTTCCCGGGACAGGAAAGATGAAATAACTTTAAAAAAAGACCGTCTCAATAAAGATCTCAAAGAGACACTGGACAAGATAAGGGATCTTGATAAAAAGATGGGTGAAGACATCCGGAAACTCAACCATGAAGTCGCACTTTATACTATTGAAAAATTCCTAAACGACCTGAAGCAAAAGTATCATAAAAGCATACATATAACACAGTATATAGATGACATGCAGGAAGATATTTTAAAAAATATCAATGATTTCATTGCAGACAAACCACAGGCAACTGCTTCTTCGGTGCTTTTTCCCTGGATGCAGGAACTCCCGTTTAAAAAATATGAGGTTAATGTAATTGTGGACAATTCGGGCCTGGAAGGTGCCCCTGTAATTATAGAGCAGAACCCCACATACCAGAATTTATTCGGGAGAATAGAAAAGGAAGCCCAGCTGGGCGTACTTTCTACAGATTTCACCATGATCCATGGAGGATCCCTGCATAAAGCCAACAAAGGTTTTCTGGTAATCCCGGTTGAGGAGTTGTTCAGGAACATCTTTTCCTGGGACAGCCTGAAAATGTCCCTTAAGGATAAAAAAATAATAATTGAAGAAGCAAGCGAGAGACTTGGCATTATTTCAACCAGGGGTCTCAAACCACAGCCAATACCCTTAAACATTAAAGTGATACTTATAGGACTCCCATATCACTATAGCATCCTTTATAACCTGGACAATGATTTTAGAAAACTATTTAAAATAAAAGCCGATTATGACATGGCAATGGAAAGAACCCCGGCTAATATAAAAAAGTTTACAAGTTTTATGTGCACACTCTGCATTAAGGAAAACCTCAATCACCTTGATGGTCAAGCCATAGCCAGTGTAATAGAATACAGCTTAAGGCTTGCCGGAGACAAGGGCAAGATTTCCACAAGCTTTGCAGAAATATCAGATATAATCACCGAAGCAAATTTCTATGCCCTGCATGAAAATAAAAAATATACCGGTAAAAAACATATCAGTAAAGCTGTGGAAGAAAAATATTACCGCTCAAACCTGATACAGGAAAAGATAAAGGAAATGATAAAAGAAGGTACCATATTGATAGACGTAAGCGGGAATATGGTAGGACAGGTGAATGGGCTTTCAGTTATAAACCTGGGCGATTTCGCATTTGGCAGGCCCTCCAGGGTTACTGTAACCGCCGGTATGGGTAAGGCCGGTATTATTGATATCGAAAGGGAGACCAAGCTGGGTGGCCCAATCCATACGAAAGGTGTTCTTATTCTCAGTGGTTACATCACTGAAAAGTTCGCAGTCGACCGGCCGCTCACACTTTCAGCAAGGATCGTTTTTGAACAGAGTTATAGTGGTGTGGAGGGTGACAGCGCCTCAAGTGCGGAGCTATATGCGCTTCTTTCTGCGTTGTCCGGAGTCCCCATCAATCAAAACCTGGCTGTTACAGGTTCCGTTAACCAGAAAGGCCAGGTCCAGGCCATAGGAGGAGTTAATGAAAAAATAGAGGGCTTCTTTGAAGTCTGCCACCAAAAAGGTTTAAACGGTAAACAGGGGGTACTGATACCCTTCAGCAATATCAGGAACCTCATGCTAAAGGAGGAAGTCATAAATGCCGTAAAGGAAGGTAAATTCCATATTTATGCGGTCAAGGATGTTGATGAAGGCATTGAAATACTTACAGGGTTAAAGGCCGGGAAAAGATCACGGAATGGCAGGTTTCCTGCCGGATCCATAAATTATATGGTCGAACAGAAGATAATGGAATTTACAGAAAAACTGAATAAACTGGATGGTAATAAGAAAGAAGAAAAGAATAATTAACATTTTTTGATATTGCCCCAATGTGAGTATCAGGGGTAATTAATATTATTATTTATTACTGGCCCAATGTGGCATATTGGTTGCATTGCCTGGAGTGTTTTTGATTTGAATCTATATTATCATATGGTAAAGTTATATAAAAAAATATGATAAGAGAATTGAGATGAAGAAAAAGACCTTAAGGAAAAATGAAGACCTTGAACTTTTAAGGAGCCCTTCAAAACAGGACACCAGTTTTACTGGGACTGATCCATGGCGCGTATTACGTATCCAGAGTGAATTTGTAGAGGGATTTAATGCACTTGCGGAAATAGGGCCCTGCATATCTGTTTTTGGTTCTGCACGCACGGAGCCCGGTGATCCTTATTATAAAGCTGCCGAAAAAACAGCATCGCTCCTCGTAAAAAAGGACCTGGGTGTAATAACTGGTGGAGGCCCGGGTATAATGGAAGCTGCAAACAAGGGCGCATTTGAATCAGGCGGATTGTCAATAGGCTGCAATATAGAACTTCCACATGAACAAATACCAAACCCATACCAGAACATCTCACTTGAATTCAGGTACTTTTTTGTCAGGAAAATGATATTTGTTAAATATTCCATAGGATATGTAATTTTCCCGGGTGGTTATGGAACACTTGATGAGTTATTTGAAGCGCTTACGCTTACCCAGACTGGTAAGATAGATCACTTCCCTATTGTCCTGTATGGAAGTGATTACTGGAGAGAACTGTGCCAGTGGATAAATAAATGCCTCCTGGAAAAATTCTGCAACATAAGCCCCGACGACAATAAGCTTTATAAAATTGTTGATGATCCTGAAGAGGCTGTAAATTATATTGACGATGTTATTAAAAGAAATGGCCTTATTTGATTGTTCCTTATTGATAGAATGATATGCCCCTTATTATTGGTAGGATGATGCCTTCATTATTTGGTGAAGAACACCCTGTTTTTTGCTGGTGGGCGAAGGGGGACTTGAACCCCCATGTCCTTGCGAACACTAAGTCCTGAACCTAGCGCGTCTACCAATTCCGCCATTCGCCC
>JAFGDA010000155.1 GCA_016932375.1 Actinomycetota bacterium
CAGGTATATCAATTTCCTCATACCGCACATCCTTCGGTCCATAAAAAAGCTGGGCTTTCATTTTACCGTTCATCTATATTCTCCATTTTGTTGATAAATAACATAATAAACTATAATTATTTTTTTTGAATTATCCAATTATTAAAAAACTTTTATTTTTTAATATACTCTTTTAAAAATTTATAACTTACAGGCCAATTCCCTGGCCTGGATTATGCAAGGGTAAACTAATATTCTTCAATAATTTTTCTTACTTCTTTTGAAATCCTTTCAGGCTGTGGTATATAAAATTTCTCCATTACCGGCGAGAATGGCGCAGGTGTATTGGGAGCAGCAATACGGACAATGGGGGAAATAAGATGGTCAGGTATGGTTTCTGCAATTTGCGCGCTTACCTCTGCTCCAATCCCTCCCTGCTTTGGAGATTCTTCAACTATAAAAAGCCTCCCCGTTTTTTTAACTGATTCTGATATTAGACCTATATCCAGAGGCCACAAGCTTCTCAAATCTATAACCTCGCATGAAATTCCCTCTTTCTCTAAAGTTTTCGCAGCCTGGAGGCTATGGTGTACCATCAGGAGGTGTGAAATTATTGTTGCATCTTTACCTTCTTTCCTGACAATAGCTTTTCCTATGGGTATCGTATAATCTTCATCAGGAATTTCAGAAGAGGCGTCTATTGCCCCTTCCTCTTTTCTTGCTCCCTTTGCTCCATAAAGTAATTTATGCTCAAATATAAGTACCGGATCATCATCCCTTACAGCCGCCTTTAGAAGGCCATAAGCATCATAGGCAGTGGAAGGCGCTATAATTTTTATACCGGGACAGCTTAAAAAATATGGTTCCATATTCTGAGCATGCTGGGATCCCCTTCCTGTAACTCCGACAGGAGCCCTCATAACAACCGGCACTTTTATTTTACCCCCGGACATATACCTTAATTTTGCAATCTGGTTGGCAACCTGGTCCATTGCGCAGAAAAGAAAATCCCCATACTGGACATCAACTATTGGCCGCATTCCCATTACGGCAGCTCCGCATGCTGCCCCAAAAATGCCTATTTCGGATATCGGCGTATCTATGATCCTGTCCCTGAAACTTTTCTCCAGGCCGAGGGTTACCGTAAAGGCCCCTCCAAATCCTCCTTCTATTCCTATATCCTCACCTATATGAAAAACTTTATCGTCTCTTTCCATTTCATCATAAATTGCTTTCCTTAAAGCTTCTGCAATACTTAAAATCATTCTGGCACCTCCATTGTGGCATATAAATCTTTAAGGGTGTCTTCTGGTGCTGGTTCAGGGCTTTCCTGGGCAAAAATTATGGATTCATCCAATTCTTTTTCTATCAAATTATTAATATCATCCAGTTCATCCTCACCAGCCAGTCCTTCATTTAAAAGAAGCTTCTTAAAATTATTTATGGGATCCTTTCTCTGCCAGGATTCTTTTTCTTCCTTTGGGATATAGCTGCCCGGATCCCTCCTTGAATGGCCGCAGAACCTGAAAGTCTTAAGTTCCAGCAGAGTAGGGCCTCCGCCTTTCCTTGCTTTTTCTATTGCGTCTTTTGCATGGATATAAACATCGATAACATCCATCCCATCAGCAATAACCCCTTCGATCCCATAGCTTCTGGCCCTGTCCGCAATGTTTTCAATCTTCATCACTTTCTTTATGCTGGTTGATGCGCCATACTGGTTATTTTCGCACACAAAGACCGAAGGCGTATTTAAAACTGCAGCCATATTCAGGGATTCATGGAATGATCCTTCATTGGAAGCACCGTCTCCAAAGAAACTTACTGCTACCCTATTTTGCTTCATTAGCTTAAAAGCCAGTGACATACCCACCACAATCGGAAGGTTTCCCCCGACAATAGCAATAGCCGTAAGCATACCTTTTTCAAGATTGCCCAGATGCATGGAGCCGCCCTTGCCCCTGCAGCAGCCGGTAGTCCTGCCATAAAGCTCTGCCATTATCTCATTAAAACTTAGCCCCCTTGCTATAGCATGCCCATGGGGGCGATGGGTGGATGCTATTACATCATCTTTCTGGAGTGCCGAACATACCCCCACTGCATTTGCTTCCATACCGATATACTGGTGTATGGTCCCCGGCATTTTACCCTCAAGGAATAAAAACCTTATCCTTTCTTCAAAACTCCTTATCTTTACCATTTTAGTGTAAAAACCGATGAGCTTCTCTTTTCCAAGTTCTTTTATAATATCCTCATGCTCCACGATAATATATAACCTCCTCAAAAAGCTTTTTTACCTTAGTTAAAAATAAAGCAGCCCGGGCGCCATTGGCTATCCGGTGGCCAAAAATATCTTTTATATTAAATTCTTTTTTTATTATCAATATAGTTTTCAATATCTTCCCTGGTAATCGTTCCCCCCGGCCCTGTACCCGTTATTTCTGCCAGGTTTATGCCTTTTTTTTCGGCAAGTTTCTGCACGAGCATAGTTGCTCTTGCTTTAGTTGAATTTTTTTCAGGGTTAATATCATTTTCAGGGGCAACATCCTCTTTCTGCCTGTTTTCCAGGTCTACTGTATCCTCTTTTAAAGAGCCTTTATCCTCGCCGATATTAATAGAGCCCTCGAATTCATTTTTTTCCCCAACAATCGCTATGACAGTCCCGGTTTTTATCTGCTGGTCCGGTTCTGCATTTAATTTTAAGACCATGCCTTCTGCAAAACTTTCTACCTCCATGTTCACCTTATCGGTCTCAACCTCGCATAATATATCGCCCTTTTTTACCCTGTCCCCCTCAGCAACAAGCCACTTTATAAACCTTACTTCATCAGTGGTCTGGCTTAAATCTGGCATTTTTATTTCAATAGCCATTGCCGTTTATCCTTTCAATGAGTACTTTATTATTCCTTAATTATGCCTTTCCTGCGCTCCTGTAAAGCTCCATATATTTTTCCACAGTCTTCTGGACAGCAAATCTTGCTTTGACCAGGACATCTTCCCTGAATCCCGACCCGATTACTTCATATATATTATAACTCTTTCCAATATTTTTAATTGCTTCACTTAGCGCATCAAAATAATTATCTTTTAATACTCTCCCAAGATTAAATTTCCTTATTCCCATATCTATGGCTTTATTAATCTCATCGGGACTCATATTGGTCCCTCCATGTAATACAAGGGGAATTTTTACTGCTTCTTTTATCTTTTTCAATCTCCCGAAATCCATATTGATTATTTTTTTAGTCTTATGTGATTGGCCTATATTGATGGAAAGGGAATCTATCCCGGTTTCGTCTACAAACTTCCGGGAAATCCCGGGGTCGCTCAACCTGGATTCTATTATATTGCCCGTAAATGCATCCAGCCCGGGGAGCTCGTCAATTTCAGCTTCAACTGCCACCGAATTAGCATGCGCCTTGCTTGCTATCCTTGATACTTTATCTGTTAATTCATCAAGGGACAGGCTGGAATCTACAAACATCACAACATCATATCCATCATCAATTGAATCAAGCACCGAATTAAAATCCCCTGATTCATTAAATATCGAACATGCGGGAACTGAAATATTTTTGCATGCCTGCTTAGCAAGAGTTGAATAAATATTTATTTTTTCCTTAACTGCCCTTCTTTCATTTGTCAAAAACAATCCGCCAAAACCCAGGATAACAGGTGACTTCATATTTTCTGCAGCGTCACATACGCCAAGAAGGGATTCAAGGTTCCAGCTTTCAAAATACCCAACCGCATAATTCCTTTTTTCTGCATCTTCCATTAATTCAGAAAAACTAACTTCCATAATCA
>JAFGDA010000156.1 GCA_016932375.1 Actinomycetota bacterium
ATATTAGTGAATACTATTGAAAAGTAGTTGACAAAACTGTCAACAAATATTTAAATTAACTTAAGAGAAAAGCGATGCTGGATATATGCCGATTGAATTCAGTATGGAAATATGCGGTGAGAACGGCAATACATGCAAATATTTTGCAACATTTAAATAGCCTGACCCTTATATGAGAAAATATATTTTAAAGATTAAGTCAAAAATATGGTCCGGTCTCTGTATATACATAAAACTGGGAGTAATCCTGATGATGATTGCCAGTATTTCAATGGCCTCAGGGTCGCTATTGAGCTGGCTGGTAATATTCAGGGTGGAACACTACCAGCAGGGAAAGATGGTATTGTTTACAACCATGTATGGCGGTGTTATTAACCTGGTTTCGGCTATAGGCACTCTTGTATTATTGGATATCTGCTTCTTTAAAAGAATATATAACCTGAACAGGGAGATAAGGAAAATAGAATACGGAAAAGACCTGGCAGCAAGACTCACTGTTACGGGAAATGATGAAATATCTTTGCTAACAAGAACCATAAACAATATTCTTGAGTATGCCAGCCAGTGGCAATCCGGGGAAAAAAGCAAGGAGTGATTAAAAGTAAAGGAATTGTGTTGTAAAGGGATCGCAAATATCCTGAAAGGGTATCATATTCATGATTTTTACTAATTTATCGAAAAGTCATGCTGGATATATTTCAGCTTTAAAAACCTTGAAATGCTCCCGTAATCTATTTTAAGAAGCTGTTCAGGGTCAAGATAGTTATCAATGTATATTACTCCAAAATGAAGATGGCTGCTTTCGTTTGAGGGGTCATCTTTTGCCCCTATGGATGCAATGACTTCACCCTGGCGGACCGGTTCCCCTCTTGAAACATAAATACTGGAAAGGTTTAGGTAAGTGGTCCTTATTTTTTCGTTGTGTTTTATGACAACCGTCCTTCCTCCTGTGGGAGAAAACCCTGTATAGGATACCACCCCGTTTCCTGACGCTTTTACTTTCTGCCCCGGATGGCCTTCTATATCGATTCCAGTATGTTTCCTGAAAATATTTTTTTTATAATCAAAATAGGTCTCCCTGAAAGAGGTTATTATTTTCCCGTCAAGGGGAATGATGAATGGTCTTTTTAAATACTCTTTCCCTGAAATAGACCCTGAATCACCGGGATAAAGCAGGCCGGGATGAACTGCCAGCAATAAGGATAGAACAAGGATGAAAGAAAAAACCTTTTTCATAAATCTTCCGGAATTTATTTTTTTAAGAATATGTATATTCAATTATTTTTTTCATATTTTTTCTTTTTATTCAATAATTAGGCCTTTTTTTAATGGGTATAACGATTTACAGGTATATATGTACCAGGATCGCCCGGGCAATAATCCTGCATATGTATTATAGCATTAATGACAATTAATATAAATACTTATATATGTAAATATGTCTTTCATTTGTTTTACTAAATAGAAATTAAACCTTATAATATTAAAAGAATATTTGATTAAATTTTTAATATGAGGAGGAACCTATGAATGACAGGATAAGGGAAATACTGTCATGGTACAGCAGCGAATCCCCGGGCACCATAAGGAACATTTACAATATCCTTATGCACGGCAAACTGGGTGGAACGGGAAAGATGGTGATACTCCCGGTGGACCAGGGTTTTGAACACGGGCCTGCAAGGAGCTTTGCGCCCAATCCGGCAGGATATGATCCGGAATATCATGTAAGGCTTGCAGTTGATGCCGGTTTAAATGCACATGCTGCCCCGCCGGGCTCCATAGAGATGATTGCAAGGGAGTATGCAGGCCGGATACCTCTCATACTGAAAGCCAACAGCCATGATGTGCTTGAAACAAGCCCGGACCCTGTACCTGCGATGACGGCAAGTGCAGATGATGCCATAAGGCTTGGTTGTGCAGCAATCGGCTATACGATTTATCCCGGGAGCAGTCATTTTAAGGTTATGTATGAGGAAGTCAAAAAGTCGGCCGCAGAAGCGAGGGAAAAAGGCCTTGCGGTTGTAATCTGGTCCTATCCGAGAGGATCGGGACTGTCCAAAGCGGGAGAGACGGCCATTGATGTAGTTGCATATGCTGCCCAGATTGCGGCACAGCTTGGAGCACACCTGATAAAAGTCAAACCTCCAACAGGACATATAGAGCTGGAAGAAGCGGCAAAGGTATATGAAAAATATGGGATTCCCATAAGCACCCTGGCCGACCGGATAAAACATGTGGTCCAGAGCGCATTTGATGGTAAAAGGATTGTAATATTTTCAGGGGGGCCGGCAAAAGCACGCGAAGACGTCATGGAAGAGATAAGGCAGTTAAAAAAAGGAGGGGCCTTTGGTTCCATAATAGGCAGGAACACCTTCCAGAGGCCGAGGGAAGAAGCACTGGATTTGTTAAAAGAGATACTTGATATATACCTGGAAAACAGGTAACAATGAGGTAACTTCCCTGTAGTATTATCCGGCAGGGAACTGGCCTGTTCCAATATTGTCCCTGATAATACCCCGTTATGGTGACTGATGGGGATTAAAGATAAAAAAATGATTGCTGAAATTAAAAATCTTGCAAAAAAATCATAAATAATATCAATGATGCACTTGAAGAAGAATTCATGTCACTTAAAAGTGACGCTGATGAAATGTTCAGCAAATCAGGAGAAGATATGGATAAAAAACTAATAGGCGCTTAAAACATCAAATAAAAATAATGATTTTTAAATAGCTAAAGAGCGGTTTTAAAAAAATCCTGGTTTTTGGAGGAATGTTATGAAAAGATATGGATCGGTACTGAAACTCAGGCCGGAAAAACTTGAGGAATACAGGGAGCTTCATGATAACATCTGGCCCGAAGCTGCTGAAATAATACGGCAGTGCAATATAAGGAATTACTCTATTTATTACAAGGATGGGTTCCTTTTTGCATATTTTGAGTATATTGGAGAAAATTTTGAAGCTGACATGGAAAAAATGGCGGCAAACCCCATAAGCCAGAAGTGGTGGGATATATGCGAGCCCATGCAGATCCCACTGGAGACAAGGAAAGAAGGCGAATGGTGGGCATACATGGATGAAGTTTTCCACCAGGATTAGGGAAGGGATTAAATTTTGTTAAAGCCTTATGCAAGGCTTTAAAAAGGGGAAAATGAATTCAAGGGAAAGAGTAAGAAGGATACTGGATCATAAGACAGCGGACCGTATCCCCATAGACCTGGGCAGCATGAGGTCTTCGGGTATTTCAACTATTGCCTATAATAACCTTAAAAAGAAGCTTGGTATTGAAAATGCCAGCCAGTCGAGAATGTACGATTTTATCCAGCAGCTTGCTTTCCCTGATGAACAAATAATGAAACTGTTCAATGTGGATGTCATTGATGCCGGCCAGGGTTTCCTTAAGCTGGAAGAAGACTGGAAAGACTGGACCTTGAATGACGGGTCAGGATGCCGTATTCCGGCATTTTTAAATATTGAAATAGATCGTAATGGAACAGTATATCTTCTGCATCCGGATGGCACCCGTCTCGGCAGAAAACCGGTATCCTCCTTTTATGTTGACCAGTGCTACTGGATCTGGGGGGATCTTCCTTCCATACCCGCAAAATTTGATGACACCGAGCTGTCAAAGCATGTCTGGGCAGTGCCATCGCCTCCCTCGCATCTTGATATATTTAATGAGGAACAATTTGAGGAATTTGTATCGGGAATAAGGGACCTGTATGAAAATACGGAGTATTCAATAGTGCTGTCAGTAGGATGCAATATGTTTGAGACCGGGACCTTTTTGCGGGGCCTGGCTAATTTTATGATTGATGCTTATACAGATAAAAAGGGCACAGCTTATCTTCTTGACAGGTTGGTGGAAGGTAACCTTGTCAAACTGGAGAAAATAATAAGTGGAGTTGGGGAGTATGTCGACCTGCTCCAGTTCGGCGATGACCTGGGCGGCCAGAGTGGTCCTTTCATGTCACCTGATATCTATAAGGAGGTATTTAAGCCCAGGCATAAGAAAATGTGGGATTTTGTCCATGATAATAGCAACTGCAGGGTTTTTTTGCATTCCTGCGGGTCTATCTATGAACTTTTACCGGGACTTATTGATGCCGGCCTGGATGTGCTGAATCCTGTCCAGACTACCTCAAGGGATATGGAGCCGGAAAGGCTTAAAAAACAATTTGGCAGGGATATCATCTTCTGGGGAGGTGGATGCAATACAAGGGATGTACTGTCATCAGGGACACCCGGGCAGGTAAGGGAAGACGTGAAAAGAAGGATTGATGTGCTCGGAAAAGACGGGGGAATGGTATTTAACCAGATCCATAATATCCTGGCAGATGTGCCCCCTGAAAACATTATAGCCATGTTTGAAGCAGCATATGAATCTGGCAGGTAAATCAGGCAAGAGTATTTAATTGATCAGTAGAAAAGTCGAAAAATTCCATAAAGTTATCAGGGACCAGCATGGCTCCATTTCCAATGACCTTCATATAACAAGGAAAGCAGGGGCACTGGTGGCCATATCCAGCGGCAGGGTAATTGCCATGGAAGAACCTGTGGTAAAATACTGCCCCCTTTTTAAGGCCCTTTTTTCTTCAGGTGAGCTAACCGGAAGTTCCATAGAAGAAAGGTTCATAAAACAGGCAAGGGAATACGGGATGTTCAAACCTGGAAGGAAGGTAATCGACGGGAAAATAACCGTACCTTTCGGGGCTTCGGAAATGATGATGTTTGCGCTAAAGCGGGATATTGTGGATACCGCAGTTGTAGCCTGCGAGGGAACGGGTACGGTTATGGTGCATGTGCCGGAAGTAGTCCAGGGCATAGGCGCATACATGAATGGTATTTTTTATACCTCTCCCATACCCGGTGTCATTGAACGGCCCTTGCCCCTGATTTAGGAAAAGATACAATAAGTTTTCATCAGGTTACCTCATCAACTTACCTGACATATCCTTGCTGGCAAAGAATATTTTTCAATAATGAAAGAGTAGCCGGGGTTAAAAAGAGCCGGAAATATAGTATAATCTTTAAAATTATAAATTAGGACGGGGCAATATCATTACAGGGAAAAAGGCATACATCGTTATTGTAGTTATGATTATAATTTGTCTTCTGAGCTGCACGTTTGTCTGTAACTTCTGTGCAGGTGAAGAGCAAGAAAAAATAGGCACAGGGGAAGAAAGCGGTACGGCAGGAGGAGAACCTGTAGAAGACATCGGTGAAGAAGCTGGCAACACGGAGCAGGAAGACCATAAAGATGGGAAAGAAGATGGTTCCCTGAAGGAAGAGCCGGAAGAAGAGCTCGAAGCGCCTTCCATCGAGCTTGAAATTTTTATGGGACCGGTGTACCAGGAAGGAATCTGTTTTTACCGTATAGTGGCAGTAGTAACCGGAAACCCGAAACCAGGTGATGTGGAATGGAGCAGGGATGACAGCAATGGGGCATGGGGGGATTTTAAGGCGCAGGTAAACCTGGATGATCCCGATGATACCTGTACCCTTACTGCCACTGTTAAAAATCCTGAAGGCACCGCATCGGATTCAATAGACCTTGCATGGGGCTGCAACAAACCGCCCGGGATAAGTTCAATTTCGGTTGATGGAGATTCCCACCACACCGGACAGGCCTATAATGTTTACGTCAACGCATCAGATGCAGATGGAGATACCCTTTTAGTGACCTGGAGCATTACAGGAGGGACCATAAACGATACCCATTCCAACCCCACAACCTGGACCACCCCGGATTCTGCCGGGGATTATGTTATAACCGTAAAAGTTGAAGATGGAAATGGAGGCATGGACACCTTTTTTAGTACGGTCACAGTGGTTTCGGCACTTCCTTATCCTGAGGATGGAATTGACCTGCCCAATATTGCTTCCGAAGGAGGAAACATTGAGGAAGGCATCAAGGTAAACAACGGCGGGTCCATTTTTGCAGGTGATTCAGGAAAAAATAAGGTAATAAGGGGATTCATTAGCTATGACATCACATCCCTTAATGGAGCCACCATTACGGATGCAACTATTTCGTTTAACCTGAAATCACAATTCAATAACCCTTCTGATTTCCTTCCCCTGTGGATAAGTTCAGTTTACTGGGGGGCGGAACCGCTTTCAATTAGTGATTTCAGTTTGTCCGGAACCAGTATCCAGTCTTTTTCCAGCCCCAGTTTCACCTGCAGCCATCAAAATTTGAAGCAGGAGCTGCAGGAAGCCATAGACGACGGGAAATTTAGGTTCCAGGTAATGGTATACTTTATGCCGGCAGTGAGTAATGGAGATGACCTGCGTGATGGATGGGAATATGACCAGAACGGGGTGGTATTAAATGCCAGGTATACGTCACCTTAAAAAGTCATTAACTTATCAGGTAAATATCATCATGCTGTAACCAGTGGATATGGAAAAATTATTCTAAGGCAATAAAAAGCAATATAAATTAGCGGGAGATTTATCAGCGATGCGGGTCAGCATTCCTTATGGCAGGAGTAAAGTTGAACTTGATATACCACAGAAAAATATTCTTGATATAGTCACCGGCAGGTCCGGTTCCTTTCCCGGAGAAAGTCATGAAGACCGGTCCGGGATTTTACCTGGAAATGAGCCTGCAGATGAGCCAGGGATGATAGATTTTGCCCTTAATCACCCGATTGGATCCGGGAGGCTCTGCAGCCTGGCTGAAGGAAAAAGGAATGCATGCATACTGGCAAGTGATATCAGCCGTCCCTGCCCCTCCCATAAGTTCCTTCCGGCACTGGCAGGAGAACTTAACCGTGGAGGGATAGGCAACGATAGAATAAAGGTCATCCTCGGGCTCGGAATCCACAGGCGGCACACGCAACAGGAACAGAGGGAGCTTGTTGGCGGCTATATTTATGATAACTGCAGGGTTATGGATTCGGATCCTTCAAGGACAAGACTGATAGGATACACCAGGTCAGGAACACCGGTTGAGGTTTTTGAAGAAGCCCTTGATAACGGCCTTCTTATAGCGACAGGCAATATTGAATACCATTACTTCGCGGGTTACAGCGGGGGAGCCAAGGCAGTGATGCCGGGTGTATGCACCCGGAACTCCATCCAGGCAAACCACTCGATGATGCTTGACGAAAGGGCATGTGCCGGAAATTATGAAAATAATCCCGTAAGGATTGATATGGAAGAAGCCGGAAGGATTACAGGGATAGATTTCATTTTCAATGTGATACTTGATGACAGGAAAAATATAATAGACGCAGTTGCCGGGAAAAATAATGAGGCATGGTTAGAGGGAATCAGGCGCTATGACCGCACGTACAGGATAGAGGTGGAAAGCCCTGCCGACATAGTGATAGCTTCACCGGGAGGGTTTCCAAAAGACATCAATCTTTACCAATCGCAGAAAGCGCTGGAGAATGTTAAGGGTATTGTAAAGGATGGCGGCACCATAATTATTATGGCCTCCTGCAGCGAAGGATTTGGCGAAGATGTATTTGAAAGCTGGATGGCAGGGGTCCGTGATTATGAGCTTATAAGCAGGAGGCTTAAGGAAGAATTTGTCCTTGGAGGGCATAAGGCGGTTGCCATATCGAGGGTAATATCGAAAAATAAAGTATGCCTTTTCTCATGTTTTGGCAGGCCTGCTACCGAAAAAATAGGGTTTGAAAAACTGGATGATGTACAGCAATACCTTGACAGCAGGTTGAGGTCCGACCCCGGCTTAAAAATAACAGTAGTCCCGGGAGGCCGTTTCGTAAAGGTAAAAAATAAATGATGAAGTGCCTGTTGCCATAAATAATCGTTCTGGAAGTTAATCCCGGTAGATTATTATCATTGCCCTTTCCCGGTAAAAATCTTTTATGCCAGCAGGATATAAATGCAAAAAAAGTTTGAAAGTCTTCTTTGTTTTTCTTTATTGCTGCCTTATAATATTAAAAAGCCCGGATACCTGTATTAATGGTTATATTACCCCGGCATTTTTTGTAATTTTTTAGAAAAGGAAGCTAATGGGAGTTAAAAAAATTTCTTGTACTGTATTTGTTATTATCATGACAGCTATTCTTATGTTTTCAGGCATCCTAATTTCAGGCTGCAACGTGCAGGCAGGGCACGGGGGATCAGTTACAGGAGGAATTAAAGAAGAAGAAGAGGCCGTTGAAACGGGTTACGAAACAGCTAATATTACGGCAGCTGCTGCGGCAGGTTCATTAGCGGCAGGCGAACAAATTTTGCCTGCGGACCTTCAGCCGGCAGCGGGTACAAACAGGCCGGTGGCGGTAATGGTCGAGAACAGTTTTGCAGCCAGGCCCCAGTCCGGATTGATCCTTGCAGATGTGGTATATGAGGTAGTGGACGAATACGGAATAACAAGGTTCGTTGCCATATTTTCCTCGAATGAAGCTCCCATGGTGGGCCCTGTAAGGAGTACAAGGCCTTATTATGCGGAAATAGCACGTTCCTTTAATCCCATTTATGCTTTTTTCGGTACTTATCCCGAATGTTATGGGTATGTACAGCAGCTTGGACTGCAGGTATTGAGTGCAATGACCGACTACTCCGGCAACAGTTCCATAACAGGGCAGGCCCCTTACTGGAGGGACTGGACGAGAAGTTCCATCCAGGAGCATACTGCCTTTATGTCAGTTGCAAGCCTCAAGCAAAAGGCAGCCGCTCTGGGTTATTCCCTTGATGGAGGTATTCCCTTTCCATATAAAGCCGATCCGCCTCTTGAAGCCAGGGGAGGTATTGCAAATATCAATGTAAGTTTTGCCACACATGCCTATGCCCCGAGGGGTTTTGACCTGAAATATGTATATGACAGGAATAATAACTGTTATTTAAGGTATATGGGCGGAAGTCCGCATATGGACTTTAACCTGGGCCAGCAGATAACAGCGAAAAATATTGTTGTGATGGTATCCGATATAACCGGACCCCTTGACGGCTACGGGCATATGGCTGTAAGGACCACGGGAAGCGGCACAGCATTTATTTTCCAGGACGGCAATGCAATACAGGGAAGCTGGGAAAGGGGAGATGTATATTCTCCTTTTATATATAAGGATGGCAGTGGCCGGCAGATATCATTTACTGCAGGGTCAACCTGGATAGCCATAGTCCAGGGCGCCGATAAGGTATCGTTTGGAGGTTAGCCTTAAATCCTTATTTTTTAGGTTAAGAAAACTTTAAAACCCCTGCTAACCAATCAGGGTATAGTTCCACACACTTTAGCGTGCTTATCTATTGTCTAAAAACCCGGAGACCCGGGCCCAGCCTGCTCATGTATGGATAGCATATAATATATATGCATGTATTATAAAAACAGTAAAAACCCTTTATTGGCCGATCAAATATTTAAAAACAATACTTCAAATATTTCCCCAATTTTATTTCTGTTAAAATCAGGATAAGTATAGCTAATAGTTAATAAAAATATTATCTTTTATAATTTTATCATTATAAAT
>JAFGDA010000021.1 GCA_016932375.1 Actinomycetota bacterium
AACTCAATATCGAAACATTTAATATAATTATGGACTTATATAGAAGAGCTTTAAAATAATACGTTTTTTAATAAAATAATTAAATTATATGGTAAGATGTGGAAATAAAACGGACAAACCAGATGGTTGGTAAAAAAGAACTTAAAAAAACGCATGGGGACTACTGGGGCATGCTTGAGCGCTGCACCCTCTGCCCCCACAGGTGCGGCGCAAACAGGCTTGCCGGTGATAAAGGCTTCTGCGGGGCAGGAGCAAATCCTTCGGTATCCACTGCAATGCCCCATTATGGTGAGGAGCCTCCAATATCAGGTACGGGGGGATCCGGAACCATTTTTTTTTCACACTGCAATATGCAGTGTGTTTACTGCCAGAATTACCAGATAAGCCAGGGGCACCATGGTAACGAGATAAGCATATCCACACTTGCACGGCACATGATTGATCTCAAGGAAAAAGGCTGCCACAATGTTAATTTAGTTTCACCAACAATCTGGGTACCGCAGATAGCTACCGCCCTTGCAGAAGCAGGAAAAAGCGGCTTTGACCTTCCACTTGTCTATAATACCGGAGGCTATGACCTTCCCGGGACCATAAAGATGCTTGATGGAATAATAGATATCTATATGCCTGACATGCGCTACAGCGACCCTTCAAATGCAGGGAAATATTCGGGAATCATGGATTATGTAAAGTATAACCGGAATTCCGTAAAAGAGATGTATGAGCAGGTTGGAGGCTTAAAACTTGACCGGAATGGCATAGCGGTAAAAGGTGTCATGATAAGGCTCCTGGTCCTGCCCGGAAACATAGCCGGAATAAAAGATACCCTTGATTTCATAAGGAGCGAGCTGTCTACCGATGTATATTTAAGCATAATGGCCCAGTATTACCCGGCATACAGGGCTTCCGGTTTTCCACCTCTTTCAAGAAGGATAACCAGGGAAGAATATCTTGATGTGGTAGAATATGCCGGGGAAAAAGGATTTGATTATGGGTATATACAGGATGTAATCCCTGCCGGGTCCGGCGATCCATTTATCCCGGATTTTAAAGATGGGCGTGTTTTTAAATATTACCGTAAATGACTTCTGCCCCTGAATTTCCGCCACTGCCTGAACTCTTTAAGCGTGTAAGTATTTATCACGTCTTCCTTTTTCAGGCCGGCACGACGTGCAATATCGACACCATGCCTTATCAGGTCCAGGTTTTTGGGGCGGTGTGAATCTGTGTTTATTGTAAGCAGGACCCCTGCCCTTCTTGCTGCAGCAGCATTTTCTTCATTGAGGTCATACCTTAAAAAATATGAATTTATTTCAAGGGCCTTACCTGTCGCAGCTGCAACCTCCATTACCCGGTCCAGGTCCAGGAACATTGGAGCACGGTACCCGAATACCGATCCGGTAGGGTGGCCGATAAAATCCACATACTCATTATTAAGCGCATTTACAACCATATCCGTATTTTTTTCACTTGTATTCATATGGCTGGAATGCAGCGAAGCTATTGCTACATCAAGTTTGCTTATTATATCGTTCCCATAATCAAGCTTTTCTCTTGATATGATGTCTATTTCGGCCCCTGTTATAATCTCAAGGCATTCTGTCTGCGTATTTAGTTTCCGCATATGCTCCATTTTTTCAAATAACCCTGGGACATCAAGTCCATGGCCATATTCATTTGTCACTGAATGGTCTGAGACTGCCAGATATTCATACCCAAGTTCTTTTGCCTTTGATATCATCTCCTCATAGCTGATAAGGCCGTCGCTCCAGCTGGAGTGTACATGAAGATCACATTTGATGTCATCATACCTGATAAGGTCCGGAAGCGTTTTTTTAAGTGCCTTTTCTATCTCACCGCGTCCTTCCCTCAGTTCGGGAACTATATACTCCATACCCAGGCTACCGTATATCCCTTCCTCGCTGGCCGCATTAAAGCTGTTCCTGAAGGCAGTGCCTGCATCCTTACCGCATTTTACTGCATATTCCTCAAGCTCTTTTAAGTGCTTCCTGCTCCCTGTAGTATAGAGGAGGTCCCATGCATACGAAGGTCCACTTCCTATCACAACCTCTACATCCACTTCATGCACTGTCTCATATGCGGCGCTAACACTTGCCTCCCTCAGGTCTGTTTTTTTCAGTTTCTTTATACCTTCAAGTCTTGATATATCCTTAAGCAGCTCCATGCTCTTCCCTTTATTGAAGGAATTTTCATTAAATGCAGGAACAATTAGGAAGTCCATATCCCCTATGAAGGTCTTTTTTCTTCTCAATGAACCGGTAATCTCCACCCTGCTCACTGTGCTGAGATTTTCAAGGTTTTTCTTTATTTTTCCTGACAGGCTTTCAACCGCACCCCTTGATATGAGCCCTCCAAGGCCAATGTAATAGTCAATTCCTTTTTTTAGGCGTTTGACATAAAAAGGCGTCAAAACATCACTGTCAAAGCCGGCATCCTCAATTACCCTGCCTACCGGCTTTCCGGAAAAAATGCTCCTGAGATCCTCTAAATTCCTGCATCCAAACCTGTCATAGATGCTGAACATCCTCCTGGCACCAAGACCGGTAATCCTTATCATTGCCAGGAGATCCTTAGAATACTTCTCCAGGAACTTATTATATTCTTTTATCTCCCCTGTCCTGATATATTCTGTAACCAGGTTAAAAATATAGCTGTCTACCCCGGTAATTCCAGCCGGGTTCTTCCCACTGATTATATCCTCGATTACCCGGGGATCATCCCTCAGTGTACGTGCACCCTCCATAAGGCTGCGTATGGGTTTTAGGCTTCCCGGGCTCGCTTTCTTTATCTCAGCAAGATTTGTAAGAATATCAGAAAGTGTAATGTTAATCATAAAATCCAGGCTTCTTTATGTGGTATAATATTCATAATAATATCCGTTTGCACCACGACAGTCCCTGACAGGCCTGTATGCAAATTATGGTATTATAGCATAATTTTTTAAAAAAAATTAAGGCTGGTAAAAAAATGAAGGATTCCCTTCAGGATTATGGATATCTCAGGGAAAAAATGGTGAATACCCAGATAATCAGCAGGGGAATAAAGGATCCTAAGGTACTGGAAGCCATTAAGAAGGTCCCGCGTGAAAAATTTGTGGATAAACAACATATGGATTCAGCTTATGAAGACAGGCCCCTGCCAATCGGCATGGGACAGACCATATCCCAGCCTTATATTGTTGCACTTATGACTGAAAGCCTTGAACTCACAGGAAGCGAAAAAGTCCTTGAGATCGGGACAGGGTCCGGGTACCAGACGGCAGTGCTGGCCGAGATTGCAAAAGAAGTATATTCGGTGGAGATAGTACCTTCCCTGTTTGAAAAGGTTAAAATGCTTCTTAAGGACTATAAAAATATTACGATCTCCAATCATGACGGTTTTTCAGGCTGGAAAGAATTTGCACCGTTTGACAGGATTATTGTAACGGCTGCGCCGGACCATATCCCCGGGGTTTTTATAGACCAGCTTAAAGACGGTGGGATACTCGTAATGCCGGTAGGGGTTTCGACATGGAGCCAGGAATTATACAAGGTAATAAAAAGGGGTAAAAATATTAGGAAAATAAAAATCTGCGATGTATCCTTTGTCTCAATGACCGGAAAATCTTTTTAAAAAAAGGTTTAGTTATGCAAACAGGTATAATCAATTTTTGCATATTTTTTATAATTAAAGTTAAAGGATTATGAATATAACGGATAAAAAAGAAATTGCCGCAATATTGGATAAGACCGGTACCCTGCTTGAACTTAAAGGTGAGGACTTTTTTAAAATAAGGGCGTACTATGGTGCAGCCAGGGCGCTGGAAACATCTGGAATGGATATAACGCCTGATTTAAGGATTGAAGACCTTACCGGTATAAAAGGAATAGGTACAAGTATTGCGGGCCATATAAAGCAGATAATCGATGAAGGGACTTTTCCGCTTTACGAACAGTTAAAAAAGGACATTCCAGAGGGCCTTCCGGAAATGTTAAGGATACCCGGCCTCGGGCCAAAAAAAATAAAATACCTTTACGATAATCTCGGAATAGCCAATATAGGACAGCTCGAACATGCTTCCATTACAAACCAGCTTGCAGACCTGCCGGGTTTTGGGCCAAAATCCGTGGAGAATATCCTTAAGGGTATAGAAGTGATAAAAAAATTCAGTGAAAAATATCTTTATGGCAGTGTAATCAACAGGGCCGAATCCCTGTTGAAAAAGGTAATGGAAAACTCCCCTGTCATAAGGGCAAGCCTTGGCGGAAGCGTAAGGCGGAAAAAGGAGATAGTGAAAGATATAGACATGGTTGCAAGCTCATCAAATCCCGGTGAGGTTATGGATTACTTTACCGCTCTGGGTGTTGCAAGGGATGTAATAGCCAGGGGCGATACCAAATCAAGCATAAGGCTTGATTCAGGTATAAATGTGGACCTGAGAATAGTTGAGGATAGCCAGTACCCTTATGCACTGCACCATTTTACCGGAAGCAAGGAACACAATACCGCCATGCGTTCCATGGCAAAAAAAGATGGCATAAAAATTAATGAATACGGTATTTTCAGGAATGGAAAGCTCATTAAATGCAGAAGCGAAGAAGAGATATATGGTGTATTCGGCATGGCCTATATACCTCCCGAACTCAGGGAAAACCTGGGAGAAATTGAAGCAGCAAAGGAAGGCAGGCTTCCCGAACTCATGGAAGAAAAAGACATAAGGGGACTGTTCCATATCCATTCAACCTACAGTGACGGTAAAATGACAGTAGAGCAGGTTGCAGCTGCAGTACGCGTAATGGGACTTGAATATGCCGGGATAAGCGACCACAGCAAATCAGCCCGTTATGCAGGGGGGCTCCAGGAGGAAGACCTGCAAAGATTTTTAAGTGAAGTAGATACATTAAACAAAAGGTACAGGGATTTCAAAATATTTAAGGGTATTGAATCAGATATTTTAAAGGATGGATCGCTTGACTACGGGGATGATATTTTAAAAAAATTCGATTTTGTAATAGCTGCCATACACTCTAATTTTAATATGAAGGAAGAAGAGATGACTGCCCGCATAATCAGGGCGCTTGAAAACAGGTACACCACAATACTTGCACATCCTACCGGAAGGCTCCTGTTGAGCAGGGAGCCATACCAGGTTGATATGGAAAGGGTGATAAACTCCGCAGCCTTAAATAACGTTGACCTCGAGATAAATGCCAGCCCATACAGGCTTGATCTCGACTGGAGGTTATGCAGGTTTACCCGTGATAGAGGAGTAAGGATTTTTATAAATCCCGATGCCCATAGCCTGGATGCGCTAAGTGATTTCCGCTTTGGTGTAAATATGGCAAGGAAAGGGTGGCTTGAAAAGAATGATGTGGTAAATACCCTGTCGGCACGTGAAATAGAAGATTATCTAAGGGAAAAAAAGATTAAGAAAGGTATACTTCAATGAAGGCGCACGTAATAAAAAACGGGCTTTACAAACCGGCTGTCGAGAATGTTGCCATCATCTTAAAGCTGCTTGGTGAAAGATACAGGGATTCAGTAACCACTTCGCTTAATCACAGCGGACCATTCCAGCTTTTAATTGCGACCATTCTTTCAGCCCAGAGCACCGACAAACAGATAAACAAAGTCACTCCCGGTCTTTTTAAAAAATATCCGGATCCTTTAGCTTTTGCAGGAGCCGTCCCCGGTGAGCTCGAACAGGATATAAAGTCCACAGGCTTTTACCGGAACAAGGCAAAATCCCTGATACTTTGCTGCAGGGATTTGATGGAAAATTTCGGAGGCAAGGTCCCGGATAATATCGAAGACCTGACCACTCTTCACGGAGTTGGCAGAAAAACAGCAAATGTCGTGCTGGCAAATTCATTTGGCAGGCAGGCAATAATTGTAGATACCCACATGAAAAGGATAGCATACCGTCTTGGCCTTACAAACAATACCGATCCGGATAAGATAGAGTACGACCTGATGAAAATAATTCCGCAGAATAACTGGACCGACTTTTCACATAAGGTAATCGCACATGGAAGAACCATCTGCCTTGGAAGAAATCCAGGATGCAGCATCTGCCCCGTAATCCAGTTCTGCCGCTACGGACAGGAAAATGCGTAGATACATATATAATGGAACTCTTAGAATAAAACCGGGGACAAATCACCTTTTGCAAATACGGCAGAGTCTATCCACCATTAAATGTAAGCCTGGTAGTATAGCACAGGGCTATAGTTCGTGAACCTCTGCACTTCAGGTTTTTTATATCTCATGTGCGAGCGTGGACTTTGCAAGGGATACGTGCTTTACTCCTTTGGGCACTTTCAATTCCGCCTCAAGGTGGCATACATCATTTATTTTTCCCTTTACTACCACTACCTCGAGGCACATGTCATGGTCAAGATGGACATGCTGGGTTGATATTATTATATGATGCCAGTTATGCTGTATGGTTACAAGATTATCGGTTAATTCCTTTCTGTGGTGGTCGTAAACCATGATTATTGCCCCGGCCACTTCTTCGTTTCCGCTTTTCCACGTTTCTCCAACAAGTTCATTCCTGATGAGATCCCTTATGGCTTCCGACCGGTTTGGGTATTTTTTCCCACTGACATATCTGTCAAATTTATTTAAAAGTCCTGCTTCTATGGATACCCCGAATCTTTTAAGTGTTTCCATGATCCTTCCTTTTTATGTTTATGGTCCTGTAAAATTAATATTTAATTGTTATCCATTATCCTTTTCCTGAAGTTCAAGTATATTGTTTTTAGAATAACGGGATGCAAGTTCC
Organism: Actinomycetota bacterium; assembly: GCA_016932375.1. Taxonomy (GTDB): domain Bacteria; phylum Actinomycetota; class Humimicrobiia; order Humimicrobiales; family Humimicrobiaceae; genus JAFGDA01. The sequence goes on from JAFGDA010000021.1 coordinate 6,788, forward strand.
TTCACCTCATTTTTAACCGAAAAATACAGTATGGACCAGCCGGAACCCACCATCTTATCAAGGATTTCAAATTGTTTTTCAAGCCTTTCCAAGTCAGAGGAGAGAAATGGATCATCCATGATAAAAAACCCTGCCTTGCCTCCCAGTATCTCCCGGGACAACGCGACCCTTATAGCAAGGAACAGCTGGTCATAGGCTCCCTTGCTTAACTTTGAAGCATCCATTACCCGCCCGTTTCCATCAACCACCCCGACTCCCTGGTCTTCAGGATTGAACCGCACCTCACTGTATTTGCCGGATGTGATTTCCCCGAATATACCCGACACTTCGAGCTCACGGAACATATCTGATATTTTTGTTTCTTTCTCCCCTTTTATTTCTTCAAATATCCTTATGGCTTCACAGGCTGTCCTGTGCCGGAGGTCTACCTTTTCCACGAATCTACCTGCAGCTTCCGACGCTCTCTTTAGATGATCGAGGCTCCCTATACCGGACAGCTCATGGTATTCCTGGAAATTCCTTAGTTCCATATCAAGAAAAGAAGCTTCAAAATTACCGAGGATCTTCCTGTGGTTTTCAAGCCTGGCTGTCAATTGGTCCCTTTCCGATTCCAGTTCCTCAAGTTTTATTTTTAAATGCCCGTATTTTTTCCTGTCAAAACCGGGGAGTTCTTTTTCAATGTCTTCTTCAGCAGGGGCTTCGTTTTCAAGTATTTTTCTCCAACCGGAAATATTCATTTCGAGACTGCCGAATATATCCTCAACATCTTCACTGCCAGAACCCTGTCCTGTACCAGCCTGCCTTAAAAAACCGGATTCCTGGAGGAGATTTTTTATGGAAGCTTTTATATCCGTTTCAAGTTTTGCCCTCTTCCTGAAATTATCTTCAAACTCTCCCATATTATGCACTGCAAGACCTGACAGTACCCCTGCCGCTGATTTCTCTATAAAGGACTGCCTTTGTTCAAGCTCCTTCATCCTTTCATTTATACCTTCTATCCTGATTACTGTTCCCTTTAACTCATTTTCAACAATATCCCTTTCATGCAGCAGCACTTCATAATTATCATTAAACTCCTTAAGCTCTGTATAAATATCATTAATGCCCTCAATCCTGAAGCCAATTTTCCGGAATCTTTCTTCAAGTGAGGATGCCCTTCGATAAAAGACACTTTGCCTGGCAGAATTCTTTAATACGATTGCAGAAAGGACAACCACAGCTATAAAAGATGCACCGGAAAGAATCAGGGCAAACAACATATCATGTGTGGGCACGTACACTGCTGGAAAGCCAAGGACACAAAGAATTGCGAATAGATACAGGAGCATCTTAATCTGCCTTCCTGTTCCGGATGTTTCTTCGTTCTTCCTTTCGCTGTATAGTTCAAGATCGTGTTTTGCATTCTCTATATCTTTTAATTTTGACTGATAGGGCCAGAGTTTCCTGTCAACATCGGAAATCTTTTTTTTACTTTCGTCCCTGTCCATTTCAAGATTTTTAAGCTTTGCCTGAAGTGATCCGATTTCCTTTTTTATGGAAGAAAGCTCGATATAGCCGGAGTTTAAAATGTCATAATGCTCCTGGTCAAAACCGCTTAAGCCTGCATACTGGCTCCACTTCTTTTCAATGCTATCCAATTCCCGGGATACACTTTTATATGCATTTACCCGGGACGCTTTTTCCTGTAATTTTATCATGGCCTTTATACCATCTATTTCACCCCGGATATTTAAAAGATCGATTTCAAGATCATCTGCCCGCATCTCACCTGCCACTTTCAAGTAATCGTCCACTTCGCTTATAAACGCAAGGGCCCTTGATTTCAAAGAGAGAATCTTACCTGATTCCCTCGTATCCGACAGTCCGGCATCGCTTTTTGCCCTGACAAGCCGCCCATATTTCCTTAAAAGCTCCATAACGTTATCGAGCCTTTCAAGCTGAAGTCCGGTAAGCTTATCGGCAAAATTCTTATAGTACCCGCCTTCATCCTTAATAGTAAGATCGCTATCCCTTATGATGAAAATATTCCGGAGGTCCAGGCTTCCAAGACCCAGGTAACCGGAAAGTCCATTCCTGACAGTAAGCTTAATCTCCTCTCCTTCCGGGTCCTCCATAACGATAAAACCTTCAGGATCTTCTGCTACACGGTCTATATATTCAAAATCCCTGGTCTTTCCCTTCAGCATTATTTTTACGATTGCATCAACCGTAAGGGTTTTTCCGGCCTCATTTTTACCGTATATTACCTGAAGCCCCTTCCCTATATCCAGGTTTATCCCCGAAAGAGGCCCGTATCTTGCAATTGATATCTTTTTTATTCTCATTTTGAGCAACCATACCTTAACAGGACATCTTCTGCCAGGTTTTTTCCTTTAACCATCTATTTTTTATATCTCATACTCGAAAACTGCATTATTACAGCCTCGTCCATCTGCTTTTTGAATTCTCCGGGCAGGTCCCTGCTTTTCAGCTTTTCGCTGAATGAGAGGTATAGCGGATCCTCCAGTATATGCCCTATCCCGCGGTAATTTTCTGCCAGGACGATCCCCTTTTGCTGCATGCCGGTCTCCTTGATGATACCTGCAATTCTCTCTTTTGCTTCATTTTCACTTACAGCAGTAAAGCCGCCGATTTCAATTGACAGCTCCACTTTATGGTCCCTGCAGTTTCCCAACCTGTTCCTTAATTCAGCCAGCAGGTCATCTTCCCTGCCGGGATAAAAATTCAGGGATATATTCTCATAATAAAATGTGTCAAGCTCAAGGCTTGTAATACGCTCGCTTTTTCTCTTCCCTGAGTCCAAAAGGAATACGCGCCGCCTTGCAAGTTCTTTTCTTGTAATTGAAACCGGGCTTCCGCTATACAGGAAGGTTGACCTGTCTGATAATTTGTTTTCCACGGTCCTTGAATGGAAATGGCCTGCCATGATATAGTCAAATCCGGTATGGGCAAGAACCCTTGAACTTACCGGAAGGTACATCTGTTTTTTTTCCTCGCCGAATTCTTCTCCGGAAAAACCGGGTACATCAAGGCTGCAATGTATCATCAATATATTGATTCTTGCAGGGTCCACCATACCTTTGAGTACAGGTAAAATATCGTTAAAATCCTGGTTGGTATAAGGTACCGCGGCTATCCTTACCTCTTCGAAATCAAGTATCCCGAATGGTTTTTCAACTATTACCTGGATGCAGTTCCCGTAATTCAGGTCTGCGCTATATGCTTCCATATCATGATTGCCCGGGATGACAATTACTTTAAAAGGAAGTGATGAGAAAATATTCCTGAGGGCTGGCCTTAACTTGTCCGCCTCAGCGCTGCTGTTAAAGAGGTCACCGGATATCAACACCAGGTCAGCCTTCTTTTCACAGGCCATGGACAGTATTGCTTCAAGGGCCTGGGTTCTCTCCGGATATCCTGAATCCAGGTGTATGTCCGAACTATGGATTATTTTCATCGAACCTGCAATCTAATAATTTTTAACTTCTTCAACATGCATATTACCACAAACCTTAATTATTGATTATTATACCTGTAATCAGGTAAGCTAAAAAGGAATTACTTTATAAAATTTGTTATACTTTATGGTTTTTTATATAATCTCGTTATTGTCCAAATAAAGAAGGGGAATGCACATTATGGTAATTGTGGATGATATAAAACTGGATATACCACAGGATGTCGGAAAGGATTTTCTTGAAAAAATTATCGGGCCCACAAACAACCCTGCCATAAAAAAACTGCTTGAAGAAAAAAAGTCTTTATGTGCCGGTAATATAACTCCAAAAGCCATATATGATACTTTTGAAATAGACAGGGTAGAGGATGAGTTTGTTTATTTTAAGTCTGGTGACATTTTCAGGGGACCAAACGTTTCAAAGATCCTCAGCGGATCCGTTAATGCCATAATTTTTATATATACCCTTGGCAGCAGCCTTGATGACGCACTTAAAAAAGAAAGCAGCTCCGGAGATGCCCTGTCCACTATAATCATGGATGCCATTTCCACAAGCCTTCTCGTTGTACTCAATGATTACATTGACGAAATAATCAGGAAAGATGGCATCGGTGAAAAAGGCTGGGATTCAACCTGCCGGTATTCCCCTGGCCAGCATAAATGGACAATTGAAGAGCAGAAAAAAATATTTGGCATGGTTGACGGAAACAGGATCGGGGTCAGGCTAAATGAAAGTTACCTTATGATACCTTTTATGTCAGGATCGGGGGTTTACGGTTTTGGCCCTGCTGGCAAAATAAACAGGACAAGGTCAGCTTGCGATCTTTGCCCAAGGAAAGATTGTGTGGGCAGAAGATAAATAGGGAATACCACCCTACATTCCGGTTTGCTTACTGCAGTATGATGTCATTTTGTTTTTCTGGTGTTTTTGATTCTTCTTTTTGGGATACAACGGATTCCTTGCTATCAGGAGTACAGGGATCCTGTTTTTTTGTTATATTTGAAAGTGCTATCAGCCTGTTATGGGGGCATACTTCAATGCACTTGCCGCACATGACACACTTACTCATGTCAAATTCGGGCATTGCTTTTTCTTCATTCCATAAAATAGCGCCATTTTCACATACCTTGAAGCATTTTTTACAGCCCAGGCAGCCCAGGTCACATTTTGGCCTGTTTGGGATATTGCGGGGAGCTTCATAACTGCAGCGAAAAATTATATTTGTATTGGAGGGAACAAGCTCTATCAAATGCCTCGGGCACTCCTTAACGCATAACCCGCAGCCGTTGCATTTTCCAGGATCAACTACTGCGACTTTGTTTTCGGGGTCTATGTATATTGCGCCATTTGGGCATACCCTGACACAGTCACCATATCCGAGACAGCCGTAGGGGCATACCCTGCTACCGCCTGCTATTTTTGATGCAGACCTGCAGGTTTTTATACCGTTATATCTACCTGCAGGTTTTGAATTGCCAAAACATTTTACAACCGCTTTTTTATCAATTACAGAAGGGTCCATTTTAATGTCCAGGATTTCTTCAAGCTTATGCAACATGTCTTCCTGTTGCATTACAGTTGCACATGTATTGCTAAAAAAGGTATTTTTATCTTCGGCCAGGGCCTGGGCATATGCAAAACATCCAGGAAAACCGCATGCACCGCAGTTCATATTGGGGAGGTTTTCCAATATCTCCTGGGCCTTTTTTAATGATCCGGGTTCTTTCGGAAGGACCCGGTTAACTACGAATATAAGTATTCCGCAAAGTACGCCAATACCTCCTAAAATTAATATTACCAGAACCGTATCAGGCATAAAATCTCCTTTAAAAAATCACATCATGCCGTTGAAACCAAGAAATGCCAGTGCAAGCAGGGCTGCTGTAATGAAAGCTATCGGAAGCCCCCTCATGCTTTCAGGTGTATCGGCCAGGTCAAGTTTTTCCCTGATTCCTGACATGATAACAAGTACAAGCGTAAACCCCATCCCCGCGCCAAGGGCGCTTACAGTGCTTTCGAGTATGGAATAATTTTCAGCAGAATTAATAAGGGTTATTCCAAGTACCGCACAGTTTGTGGTGATAAGGGGTAGATATATACCAAGAGCATTATAAAGGTTCAGGTTGGTCCTTTTAATTATAAGCTCAACTATCTGGACCAGGGCTGCTATTACAAGTATATATATAACTATCTGCATATATTCAACGTTATATGGTACCAGGATATAGTTATAGATTACCGAACTTGAAACCGAAGCCAGCAGCATCACAAGGGTAACCGCAACACCCATTGAAATGGCATTGGATAATTTTTTTGAGACCCCAAAAAAAGGACACAGTCCTAGGAATTTGGACAGCACCATATTGTTGATTACTGCCATCACTATAAATATGGTTAAAAGATTATTCACACTTGACCACCCCTATCCACCTGAAAAGCGCCATCAGGAGCCCTATTACGAGGAAGGCTCCAGGTGATGATATGAAGAATGTCAGCGGATGTTCCGAAAGCACCGGGAGGCTGAACAGTTGAAAACCGAAAACATTTAATCCCCCTGTCCCGAGTGTTTCCCGTAAAAATGAAATAATGAACAGCGCTATCGTATAACCAAGCCCTATCCCCAATGCATCTGCTATTGAATATAGTACAGGATTTTTAGATGCAAACACTTCTGCCCTGCCAAGTATTATACAGTTTACCACTATAAGTGATAGGTAAATGCCAAGTGACTGGTGAAGTGCAGGGATATAGGCCTCAAAAATTAGGCTGAGTATTGTGACAAAAGTAGCAATTACAACTATAAAGACCGGTATTCGTACAAGAGAAGGGGTTGCGTTTCTTAAAGTAGATATAATGATATTGGAACAAAGCAGGACAAAGATAACCCCTGCTCCCATCCCAAGGGCATTATCGATGGACGTGGTAACTGCAAGAATTGGACACAGGCCCAGGGTAAGGATGAACACAGGATTTGAAATCACCAGCCCTTTTACAAATTCCTTCCAGAAAATTGAACCCACGCTTCTACCCGGGCAATCTTCTCTCTTATCCCTTAAATCATTCATTTATTACACCCCAAATTCAAATATACCGGTAATCTACCGGGAATTGAGTTTTTCAATTATTTCTATCATGCTGCCCTGGATTGCCTCCACCACTGCCCTCGAACTTATGGTCGCCCCCGTGATGGCATCAACCTTCCCTCCATCTTTACTCAGGGCGACATCATCAGCACCCAGACCTTTGAACTGGTCCGTAAAACCTGTTTCGGTAATCCTGCCTCCAAGGCCCGGCGTTTCGGTATGGGACAGTATTTCAACACCTTTTATATTATAGTCAACATCCAGTCCAACCAGGATGCTGATATCTCCACCATAGCCACTGCCTTCTGTTATAAAGGCGTATCCGAGTATTTCTTCACCACCATAAGTAATATATATTTCTTCTTCTGTATCAAAACCTGTAATTTCCGGGAAAATGCTTTCAAGTACACTTTTTATCTTTTCTTCCTGCCGGGCTTTTACCACTGAAGAAGTAATTGAATTCATCCATGATAGCAAGCCTACCGATACCAGTACAATCAAGGTCAGGAATACAACAGGATAAGCCCCGTTTGACATCATCTTTTTAAGCATTTTTACCCTTTCTCCGGTATCCAAAAGGTACAGATTTTATATACCTGTCTATCAGCGGGGTAACCGCATTCATTATAAGTATTGAAAAACAGACACCTTCAGGCATTGGACTGTATTGCCTGAAAAGTAAAGTCAGAATACCGAGGCCCACTCCAAATATAATCCTGCCGTTTCCCATTACAGGAGAAGTGGCATAATCAGTAGCCATAAAGAATGCCCCGATCATCAGGCCCCCTCCAAGCAGCTGGAATATTACATCTTCCCCAAGCAGGAAAGAGCCGAGGGCTACAGTCCCAAGATAAAATACCGGTATCCTCCAGTCTATTATTCTTAAAGCAAGAAGAATTAAAGCGCCAGCCAGGATCATAAGAGCCGATGTCTCACCAAGGGAACCTCCGGTACTGCCGAGGAACATGTTCCAGTACAAACTTAGCCTGTCTGCCTGCTGGACAAAACCTTCACTTAGAGGGGTTGCTCCAGTCACTGCATCAAATTTAAAATATGTGGGGAGTACCCAGGTTGTCATTTCCCTCGAAAAGCAAACTGTCATAAAAGCCCTTCCGGCAAGTGCCGGATTGAATATATTGTAACCCAGTCCCCCAAAAGCTTCCTTTGCAATGGCTATTGAAAAAACCGAGCCTAATACAACCATCCATATGGGAACCCTCGGGGGGAGCGTGAGTGCGAAGAGCAGCCCGGTAATCACTGCACTTCCGTCCATTACGAACTTTTTCTTCCTCGCCTTTTTTATAATAAATTCAGTAAGAACCGCAGAAACTGTACTTACAAGCAAAAGGATCAATGCATAATAGCCAAAAAAATATACGGAAGCTGCTGCCGGAAAAAGAAGGGCTATTACCACAATATACATTATCTTCGATATGGAAAAACCACTCCATATATGAGGCGCATGTGACAGCACCATCTTTTCTGCCATACTTGCTTTTTCTTCTGCCATATTTAACCTTTTTTAAGACATCCTGTTCACAATCCCCTTTTTGGGTTAGTGCCTGTTTTGAAATTTTTTATTTTTTTGGAAGCATGCTCTTCCCTGTTTTAATATAACCAACAATTGGTATGTTTGCCGGACATACATATGCGCATGAACCGCATTCGATACAATTTTCTATATAATAATCCCTGCATGCTCCATAATTTCCTTTTTTTACGTTCCTTACATATTCAAGAGGCATAAGATTCATGGGGCATGCCCTTATGCATCTCCCACAATTTATACAATTTTTTTCAATGGATTCCCTTCCGTCCATAATAAGAATACAGTTAGTGGCTTTTATGACAGGAAAATCGGTGTCTACCAGAATATTTCCCATCATGGGACCACCCATAATAACCCTGCATTCCTTTGCTTCCCTTAGCCCACACAGTCCAATCAACTCTATTATGGGGGTACCGATCCTCACAAGGAAATTTTTAGGGTTTTCAAAACCACCGGTAACAGTGACCACTTTTTCTACCAGAGGCTTGCCTTCAATAACTGCTTCATAAACCGCCTTTGCTGTGGCTACATTATTTACCACGGTCCCAACATCCAGTGGAAGCCCTCCCATGGGTACTGTACGGTTCACTATTGTTTTTATCAGGCTTTTCTCTGCTCCCATGGGATATCTTGAAGGCAGCGATACCACTTTATATTTATCCGTAAAACCCATCTGTTCCATAAGGCTTGAAATATATTCTATTGCATCTCTTTTATTGTCTTCGATTGCTATATATATTTCTCCGGGTGAAAGAATCCTGCTTATTATGTACAGGCCTGCAAGAACCTGTTTTCCATATTCCAGCATAATCCGGTGGTCAGATGTTATAAAGGGCTCGCATTCGCAACCGTTAAGTATAACTATATCAATCTTTTTTCCAGGAGGTGGTTTCAGCTTTACATGGGTGGGAAAAGTAGCTCCACCCAGGCCTACAATACCTGACTCACGTATTAGGGCCAGGATGACCTCATCAGTCAATGAATCAATGATACCTTTAAGCTTTTTATAGTCACCGGAATTACATATATCAAATTTTTTTTCCATTTCAATCCAGTGATCCTCTCCATCGGATTCTATTATTACAGCATCCATGAGGGCACTTGTTGAAGGGTTTACAAGTTTTGTAATTCTTGCTATTTTTCCGGATACCGGGGAGTGTATTGGAGCCGAGACATAATTGCCCGAATCAGCAATCTTCTGGCCTGTTTTCACTATATTGCCGCGTTCTACAATAAATTTACAGGGTGCACCAAGACTCTGCTGAAGCGCGACGGTGGCTTTTGACGGAAATGGAAGTATCTCTATTGGTTTACTGGCAGTGAATTTATTCTCTCGTAGGTGAAGCCCCCTGAAAGCGCTTTTTTTCCTGATTACTGGTATCATATTTTATTATGGATATAAAAGACTACTAAATATTGTATTCTACTCAATATAACCCAAAAGTCCAGAAGATTTATATACATTTCTTTCAGAATCTATAATCAATGACTCGACGTTACCAAGGCTCTCCACCAGTTCCATGCCATCCTCCGGTCCCATTACAAATACAGCAGTGGCAAGGACATCCGCTTCGGTGCATGTATCTGCAATTATGGTTACGCTTATGCAGCTGCTGGCAGAATATCCGGTTTTTGGATCACTTATATGATGGACTTCTTTCTCAGGGTCATAATACCGGTAGTAATTGCCGGAAGTGGCAACTGCCCTGCCTTCAAATATAAAAGTAGGCAGTGATTCCATACCTGACTCCTGGTTATCAGGATCATCAGGATCCCTTAGTTTAACCGACCACTTACTCCCGTCAGGTTTTGAACCTATTGTCCCGATATCACCCCCTGCATCTACAAGGGCATATTTTATACCATGTTCACCTATAACTTCCAGTGCCCGGTCCACTGCATATCCTTTAGCGATTCCACCTAAGGTTACTGCCATGTCCTTTTGTTTGAATGAGATTTTGTTTTCATCCACTTCTATCATGTCCGAACCCACAAGCCTGAGGGCCTCTCCTACGGTCTTTTCCTGGACCTCTTCACTTTCCTGCCACAGGCCTTCACTCCAGAGTTTAAGAACGGGCTGTATGGTTATGTCAAAACTTCCCCCGGTTATTTCAGAGTATTCTTTGGATAGCCTTATCAGTTCCACGAGATCCGGTGACGGGTTTTCTATATAACCTTCCCGGTTTAAAAATGAAACTTCGCTTTCTTCATCATAGATGCTTGCTATCTTCTCTATAAGGGCAATGCTTTCAAATGCGGCATCTATGGATTTTTCCGCTTCCTCCTGAGGCCCATATACAGTTATATTTACATATGTCCCCATCATCTCACGGCTTTCCTCAAACCTGTCAATTACCCTGAACTGGCATGAAGAAAACAACACTATCATGGTAAAGATTGCAATAATAGATACAAATACGATTAAATTCTTGATTTTTTTAAAAAAGAATATCCCCAATAATGCTCCTTTCATTGATTTGCCAGGAATTTACTATGATTCTTCAAATAGTTTTCTTAAAATAAAATATTTTAAAAAATCATTTTTAAAACATACTGTCCTGCAGTCTTCTCAATCTCCATACCATTGATTTCCCAGGCAGATTCACATCATTATATGTTATGGGCTCATTTTTTTCCAGAGTTCTTTTTACCACTGCACCCTCGGCCAGGCCTACAGGCAGGAAGCCTTCTTTTAATGAGGTTTTATATTCTTCAATAAGTCCATAGACCGTATATCCGCCTATCCTGTCTATCCTTTCGCCACAGGCAATATCCTTTTTGGCTATGGTTATTACTTCGGAAACCAGCCCTTTTAGAGGCACTATGGTGGGCTCATTATAAAAATATGCTGAAGCGATTGATATGGGGGTCTCCATGCTTGTAAGGTGGTATGGCCGGTACAGCAGGTAATTGGGGCCGTCCCCGAAAAGCAGGTATTTCAGTTCTTCCTTTAGCACTTTGTTCTTTGTTGTATAGACCAGGAATACACCTGGAGCAAGGTTGCCGATTACAAAATCCACTATCCCCTTCTGGTTCAGTATCCCTCCTTCGCCTTTAAGCCTGAAAATATCAAGCAGGTCCGCTATATCTGATTTTGGCCCGTGCATCCCCCTGCAATCAGGTATGAGTCCAGTTGCGTTTGACATGCAGGCCATTTCTATCATGGACTTTGTTCCGTCTACAAAAGATGTCATCATATACGGATTGGAGCCTTTTATCCTTGCGTACCCGGCCAGTGTATCCGGGTTCGCTTCCCTGTCAAGGGGATTGTTTTTACCCTTGCCGGCAGCAACTACCTCAAATCCAAGTGAAACTGCAAAATCATATAATTCCTTTAACGCTGCAGGTTCGTCACCTGCAGACAACGTATATACTATGCCAGCGATATCAGCCATTTTTTTAAGTATGGGGCCTATTGTTACATCCATTTCAACATTCAGCGTAACAATGTGTTTGCGGGAAAGAATTGAACCAAGGGTAATTACGGCTCCTGTATCAGGGTTTCCTGTAGCATCCACAATAACATCAATATCATCAATCTGGAGCAGGAAGCCGGGTTCATCAGATACTACTATTTTCTTTTCTGACAGTGCCTTCTTAATTTTTTCCTGGACTACCTTATCAGGTTTAATATCAAGGCAGGCCTCCTGAATGACGCTTGCCATATCCGGCAAATTATCTTTTACGGTTTTCCCTGTTTTATAAGCATCCATACCTGCGGTTCCTGCAGCAGGTATCGATAATTGTTCATATTTCATAAGACCATCAACAAATCTTTTTAATACTTCACCAAGGCCTTCTCCCCTGGGTGCGTGATCCTTATGGCATATCATTTCAAGTTGACTGTCCATTCCTGAAAGCATATTCATGGTCCTGTCCATGTTGCGGTCACATATTCCAACTACTTTCATACCGTCAAGTTCCATAAGATGCGAGAAAAGGCTTCTCCCCATCTGGCCAAGACCTATAATACCGACCTTTATGCTTTTTCCCTCTCCGGAAAGCTCTTTAATTTTTCGATGCAGACCAAACATTTTAAAAAATCTTTATCCTCCCACGGCGCTGTTTAAAAATGTTTTAGTAAAGTTTCCCTCAATTCCTCCAAACATTTTTACCGCAACCATTCTTTTAATAATATTAAATATTTTCAAATACCGCTGTATAAGTATAATATTGCAGCAGTTTTTATACCAGATGGTATTTACATGCCGTTTTCATACCTTGAACCTTGTGTTAAAAGTTTAAATAATTTAAAAACCATATAAATATCCGGATAAATCACTCTATAAATTCAATGGAATTTCTCATGTCCATACAGGCCTCACTGGCATATTTCAGGTAATCATTACTTGAAACCCTGAACAGTACATACATTTTTTTATTATGCAGTATATAGCTGAAGGCTGCATTCCAGTATTCCGTTTTATCCTGTAAATAATAACTGTATTCTATTTCCTTAAAAGGCACATCCCCTATTTTTCCCTCGCTTTCTTTCTTTTTTATATCAGGCTTTTCACCTGACCCTGATTCAATGACTCCCTGTAATAGATTATCAGAAAACCCGGATAACTCATTCTGCCCCGGATAATAACCATCTTTGTAAACCCACATATATACTACAAAATCTTTCTCAGGTTTATCAGGATAAAACCTTACCCTCAGGCCTGATTCCTCTTCCCCTTCTTCAAAAGACCATGACCGGGGATAATTTATCCTGAATCCATAACCTGTATTTTCGTAAACAGTTGCTTCATTTACTGCTTCACCCATATAATCATAAGGTTTTGTTTCAAATACTTCCCCTGCAGATTTTATGCCATTGTGTATGATTTCAACCCTGTAGTCACCTATTGGCCAGGGAATCTCATTGTATATCTCAAATATTACATAACCCGGGAAATAACATCCTTCATTAACAGTATAACTGCTCTTTCCAGACAGTTCTCCCCCGTTTCCATACCATTGTAACTCGACAAGGTCTCCAGGTATCCTGTAATCAAGCTCCACAAATACGAATACGGTTTCATCCTGGTAAAACATGGTCTTTTGACCGGAAGGTTTCCCTTCCTTATCAATTCCGCCCGAAAATATTACATCCTTAACTTTCGCCAGGGGTTCCTTGATAGTGAATAAGGAAGAAGCCTTAAGCTCACTGTTGTGGTAAAACTCAACAACATAGTTACCCGGTTCACCTATTATGGGGTCGCTTCCATGCGGTACAAGTTTGTGGGAGAGATAGCCTTCCATATACCTGGTTTCACCGGTAGAATATACATTAGCCGCATCTGCCAGTACAAAGCCGGTCCCCGTATTTTTCCATGTGAATCTCCAGGTGTCGCCAGGTTTTACTCCCGAGACATTAATAGTTGCATATATACTTTCAGCCTCAATATCAAATTGTCCGGTAACATTAACAGGGGAAAAATTTTCTTCATCCACGCTGCTGCATATGTAAAGTTCGCTAAATTCAGCAGCAGGACGGCATGAAACAAGTGGTATTAAAGCTGGCATCAAGAAGGACATCAAAAGGAAAGCCGCCACAGGCCATCGCAAAGATACGGTTTTACTGGTATTTTTGAGAAATACCCTCAATTTCCTGGCGAAACTGCCACTTAATGGTTCCGCTTCCGGTAACAGCACAAGCTTTCCGATGAATTTTATAAAAGGCTTCACCCGCTACTTCTGCCCCCTGTTGGGTACTGCACAGATCATGCTCATTCCCTCCCTGCCTGCCCTGAACTGATGCGTCTCCATTGGCATTACAAGTATGAAATCACCTTTCTCGACTGGTGTTTCCTTCTCCTTCCCCACAACAGACCCGCTTCCGGAGATAACATAGACTTCATGCTCCCAGTCATGTTCATGCAGCGGGGTATAACCTCCGGGACTAATTTCAAAAACACGCATGGCAAAAGAAGGAGTTCCGTCAGATGCAGTCAACATGGGATGAAACCTTATACCGCTCATCTGGCTGTCTTCCATAATCCGGCCTCCGGAATCTTTGAACTTTTTAATTTTCATGACAGTTCCTTACCTTTTCGAGGGCATAATTTAAAAATATGGCGCTAT
>JAFGDA010000157.1 GCA_016932375.1 Actinomycetota bacterium
AAAATAAATGACAGGGTAAGGAATTATGATTGCCAGTAATTCTAAAAACCTGTAGTTAAGATAGTTTAACAATATCTGCCCCCGTGAACAAATAATATTGTATAATAGTGTTATATCATGATAAGTTATTTTCAGGATAATTTGAAGATTTACAGAATTGGATTTTTACCGTTTACCTTGAATTATATTGAACCCTGTTTTTTTTACAGGCAGAAGGGCCTTAAAAAGATATATTTATATATAAAAAGTTAAAGGGACGGGTTTTATTGCAGGCCCTCCCTTAAACGAAAATGAAGGGATGTGTGTAATTATGGCTGAAAAGATAATAGATACCGGTAAGATATCGGGACTGGAAAAAATTCTTGACATTGATCCCAAAGAAGATCCGGTGATAAGTGTCTACCTGCAGGTGGACAGGGCCAGGGTGAATAAAAACGAGTACCTTTCGAGCCTTAATTCAATGATTACCAGGAGAAGGGCAGAGGTGGAAAAGGATGAAGTTTTAACAAAAAACAACAAAAGGAAAATAATTTCCATGATGGACAGGATAAAGGCGTATTATAATGATAAATTCATGACAGGTTCGACAAAAACGTCTGTTATTTTTGCGAGGGCAGATGACTTATGGGAGGAATTCAGGCTGCCCATTGTAATGAAATCAAAAATAATAATAGACCCAAAGCCATATACCCAGGACCTGCGTTCCGCATTTAAGAATTATAAAAAATATGGCGTGCTATTAATAGACCGTGAAAAGGCACAGATATATTCAATATATCTTGAAGAAGTAAGGGAATACCTTGCAGCAATAATATCCGATGTTCCTTCAAAGGTAAATTTCAGGAGCAATGCCGTCCTGAGGGAGAAAAAGATACTGGGGAGGATCGAGGAAAAATTGCATGGTTTTTTCAAGATTGTAAACGACAGGACTCTCGAGCTTTTCAAGGAGAACAGGTTTGATTACCTTATACTGGCCGGCAGGAAAGATATAATTCCGAATTTTTACAACTATCTGCACAGCTACCTGCAGTCAAAGTACATCGGCAGCATTGTTGCAGAACCGGATTCCGGTACGGCGGATATAAGGGATAAGGCCTTACATTTTATCAAGGATTTTGAAGACAGGACAAAGGATGGACTGATAGACAGGCTTCTTGATGAGCATAACCCCGGCGGTCTCGGGGTACTGGGAATAGAAGCAACCATCAGGGCGCTTATCAGGGATCAGGTAAAGATACTCATATATAATAACGGTTTCATGCATAAGGGATACGTGTGTGAAGACTGCCTTTTTATCACCACAGGAACCGGCAGGGCCTGTCCTTATTGTGGCAGCAGCAAACTTGTGCTTTACAACGATATTGTTGACGAGATGGTGGAAATGGCAATCAACCAGGGAAGTGATATAGTTGATGTGGATGATAACGAAAGGCTCAGGGAAGCGGGAAACATCGGTGCGGTTTTAAGGTATAAAATGTAAGAGAAGGTACCAGGTGGTTATTTTTTATTTTTGAGTTTCGTGAGCTCTTTTGTAAATTGGGCAATATCGTCAAATTGTTTATAGACAGATGCAAATCTTATATAGGCTACCTTGTCAAGGTTCTTAAGTCTTTCCAGCACCAGGTTGCCTATGTCTTTTGAGTGTATTTCATTTGAGGGCATGTTATGTATCTCATTTTCAATATCATCTACAAGCTCCCTGAGAACCTCTGTGCTTATATTCCTTTTAATGCAGGCCCTTATTAGTCCGCTTAATATCTTGTTCCTGTCAAAAGGTTGCCTTGTGTTGTCCTTTTTAATGACCGCAATCGGATGGGTTTCTATCCTCTCATATGTCGTAAATCTCTTGCCGCACTTTTCACACATCCTCCTGCGCCGCACCGCATCATTGGAATCCGTAAGCCTTGAATCTATTACTCTTGTATCTGTGTTTGAGCAGTAGGGGCACTTCATTATTCTATTCCTTTAAAAATAGGTTTGAATATTTTTTTAAGCACCGGGCTTATATCCCTTCTTTTACGGGTAAAGTATGTACGAATAAGGTCCAGGCACTTAAGTGAATAAACTGCCGTTATAATAAGGCCGAATACGAGCCACCATATACTGCCTTCCCATGCCCATAGGAAAAATGAAAGAAGGAAGAAAGCCATGGCTGTTGAAAGGTAGGAATCTTTGGGAAATGACCCGATAAGATAGGAAATAACAAGAATAAGAAAAGTATTTAAATAAAAATTTTCGGCAATCATTTATATAATACCTTTCAAAATTTAAAATACCGGGTTATTGGCCATGCCCGAACCGTCCATGGCCCGCCACCATATTAAAGTGATAGGCCTTTACCTGTCTTAAGGAACCCGTATATTGATTATAGCATAAAGAAATTTCAATAATAAATATTAATGCTGCGCAACAGCAATTAATCATCCTCTCCATATTCCAATAAAAATATTACGTAAATCAGGTCGATTATCCGTCATACCATAGCAATCATTTTCAAGATAGATGTCCCAATTTTTCTTCCATATCAAAATGTCTTTCTGCGTATGATAGTAGCCTATTTATCATTTTTTTTGATAGAAGCCTTTTTAAGTTAGTATCTGATACTTCCTCTAATGTATCCTTTATCTTAAAGCCATTACCCTTGTTTCCTCTCCAGCCTTTTCGGTATATATGGCCTTTCTTTTTCCATCTTTTCTTATGGTGGTAAGATACATGGAAACATGCTTTTTCCCCTCCCTTATGAACTGCATTTCTTGTTTCCGCAGGTTCTTGCCACAGTGGTAAGGTTGGCATGGATAAACCCTGAGTAGTTTAAGATCCCCGTAAGCCTTGATATGAGGTCCTTTTCCCTTCTTGTCATCTGGGCTTTTTTTATAAATATCCTTTTTGTATTGATATGAATTACTTTAGTACATCATTTTTACATAAAATGCCATGTATTTTACGAAAGCGAATTTGCTTTTTTGGAGAATCTGCTATTTCTAGCTTATTTTAGTGTGATTTTTTAAAGATGATTAATTGCTGGATGAGAAAGCTTGTACAGGCAACTGGTATCTGTGAAGCCTGTAATATAATGCCGATAAAGGACTACATATTAAAAATTCTTGATAATATCCTCCCGGGTGCTTTCACTTATATCATTTCCATATAACCTTAAAAAAACCTGTTTTCTTATTTCTCCGGGGGTAAGGTACCTGTCAAGTGAACTCAACAGAAACATGGAAGAGAAAGCGAACATCGAAAAGCCCATTAAAACTTTTTCTGAACCGGTTTTCCTGCCAATCAAATCATCATATTTTTTATGAATATAATCCATATTTTCCATTATAGTCCTGCTTTCTTCAGTAAATGGTAGATATTAAGAATTCTTACCCATTTTTTTATATAATTTATATCCGGATTTTCTTTTAGCAGGTTTTGAACATCCTTAAGCTGCATCTCTTAATAGCTATCTTTTGCCCACCACAATTTGGAAATAATAAGATCTTCAATAGAGACCAGAAATATTTCGAAGTCATCTATCTTTATGGACTTTTTCCTTAGGAACTCAGTTTTCCTGTAATCTGTTTCTTTACGGACGGTAAAGTCAATTTTTATTACTTCCTTAAGGTGGATAATGTTAAACATACTTTCCCCAGAAATTGCATTTTCTATAGAACGGAGATCTATATAGAAGTCTTTTTTAAAAATTTCATAAAATTTCCTCGCATCCTTTATTTCCACAACTATATCAATATCCCTGGTCATCCTCGGAGTCGAATAGTAATTCATGGCTACAGATCCGCTGATCATATAAGGGATATCGTTTTATTCAGCCTGGTGATTACATCTTTAAGAACTTTTAATTCATTCAACATAATAGGATTTTTAATTTGCCATAGACTATAATATTCTTACACTACAGCCAGTATAAAAGAAAAAATAGTAAGTCTGCCTTTAAATGTTATCAGAAAACCTGGAATAACAAAAGATTATCGATGGGCAAAATATCTACGTCAATAAAGCAGATAGTAAAAAAGATTTTCACTTAAAGTGAAAAATTAATTTTGCATTTTACTCAAAAACCTTTATAATATTGTTGACAATTAGGTTTTTATCTAATAGAATTAATCATCATAGAGGTGGTGCAGTGTTTAATGAAGAGGATAAAAGTTATCCGATAGAACTGGTAGCAGAGTTCCTGGGAGTAAACAGCAGGACACTATATTATTATGAGAAGTTCATGCTTGTATGTCCCATGCGGAGAGGCAGGAAGAGGTATTACTCTAAAGCTGATATAGAGTGGCTCGAGTTCGTAAGGGAAATGATGTACGAACAGGGGATGAACCTGAGATCCATTATTGTGTTGATCCGCAGGAGGGATGATGTTGTATTGAATAAGTGTCCGCAGGATGTAGTTGACTGCTACAAGAATTATCTGGTAAGGGTAAGGAATTTTGGGGAATAATAATTGGATTCCCGCCGGATAGTTTATTGAAATATAAATGTTTGAAGAAAAATACTAAAAGAAAGGATAGATTAAAGATGGGAAAAGCAGTTGGAATAGATCTTGGAACCACAAATTCAGCAATTGCTGTTATGGAAGGCGGGAAACCTACTGTTATAGCAAACAGTGAAGGTGGAAGGACCACCCCTTCGGTAGTGGGAATAACCAAAAAAGGAGAGAGACTGGTAGGGCAGCTTGCCAAAAGGCAGGCAGCCTTGAATCCGGAAAACACTATTTACTCGATTAAAAGATTCATTGGAAGAAAATATGATGAAGTCGAAAGTGAAAGGAAAATAGTTTCCTATGATGTTATAAAGGGCAGGAACAACCTTGCCGAAGTTAAGATGGGTGATAGGAATTACACGCCGGAAGAGATATCTGCAATGATCCTCCAGAAGCTTAAAAAGGATGCGGAAAGCTATCTTGGCACCGAGGTGACTGATGCAGTTATCACTGTCCCTGCATATTTTAATGATGCGCAGAGGCAGGCAACCAAAAATGCCGGAAAAGTTGCAGGACTTAATGTACTCAGGATCATAAATGAGCCCACAGCAGCATCCCTGGCTTACGGGCTGGATAGAAAAAAAGATGAAAAGATCCTGGTATTTGACCTTGGCGGGGGTACCTTTGATGTATCGGTGCTTGAAGTTGGAGAAGGAGTTTTTGAGGTTAAGGCCAGCCATGGTGATATGCACCTTGGCGGTGATGATTATGATGACAGGATCATGAATTATCTCGCTGATGAATTCAAGAAAGAGCAGGGCATAGATCTAAGGCAGGACAGGCAGGCTTTGCAGAGAATAATAGAGGCCTCGGAAAAGGCAAAGGTGGAACTTTCTTCAGTAACGGAAACAACCATAAGCCTTCCCTTTATAACTGCAGATGCCAATGGGCCAAAGCATCTTGAGATGAAGATTACGAGGGCCCAGTTTGAAAAATTGACCGAGGACCTGACCGATAGATGCAAGATACCGCTGGAGAAGGCGCTTAAAGATTCCGGATTAAAACCGGAAGAGATAGACGAGGTGATCCTTGTGGGTGGTTCCACGAGGATGCCTGTGATACAGAACCTCGTAAGGAACTATATTAACAAGGAACCGCACAAGGGAGTTAACCCTGATGAAGTTGTTGCCGTAGGGGCTGCCATACAATCCGGGGTCCTGAAGGGGGATGTAAAAGATGTCGTACTTCTGGACGTGACACCGCTTTCACTGGGTATAGAGACACTGGGTGGGGTTATGACAAGGCTTATTGACAGGAATACGACCATACCTACAAAGAAGAGTGAGATTTTTACCACGGCAGCCGATAACCAGACAAGTGTAGATATACATGTCCTCCAGGGCGAAAGGGATATGGCAAGGGACAATAAGACCATTGGCAGGTTCAGGCTTGATGGCATACCGCCTGCCCCGAGGGGGATTCCGCAGATAGAGGTTACTTTTGACATTGACGCCAATGGTATTGTTAATGTTACTGCAAAGGATACTGCAACCGGCAAGGAGCAGAAGATAACCATTACGGCTACATCTCATCTTAATGATGATGAGATAGAAAGAATGGTAAACGAGGCAAAGGAACATGCAGAAGAGGATAAAAAGAAAAGGGAACTGATTGATGCCAAAAATACCGGGGACAGTCTGGTTTATTCTACTGAAAAGCTGCTGAAGGAACTTGGAGAAAAGGTCCCTGCGGATATGAAGACAAAGATAGATGAACAGGTTAATGTGCTTAAAAAAGCAATGGAATCTGAAAATGTGGCAGATATAAAGAAGGAAATAGAAACGCTCCAGAACCTCCAGAATGATCTTTCACAGAGACTTTATTCCCAGGCAGGAACAGGAGCAGGCCCAGGCGGACCTGGCCCGGGTCCGGGCGATGCAGGCCCCGGGTTTACCGGCGGCCAGCAGGCAGGGAGCCAGCAGGGCAGCAGTGGTAGTGATGACGATGTGATAGATGCCGAATTTGAGGCAAAAGATGATGATAAACAATAATGTCTGTTAAGACATTAAAACCTGGTAAATAAGGAGGTGTATTATGCCAATAGTAAGATGGGATCCTTTCAGCGAAATGGTACAGCTAAGAGACGAAATCGGGAGATGGTTCGATACACTGGATAAGAAAAAGGAGGCAAGGAAGGGAGCTGTATGGGCTCCGGACGTGGATATCAAGGAAACAGATACTGATATCCAGATCAAGGCTGACATTCCGGGTATGAAACTGGAAGATATCGATGTGTCTGTAGACGAGGACCAGCTGATAATCAAAGGCGAGAGGAAGATTGAAAAGGAAGAAAAAGAAAAGGATTATGTCAGGGTTGAGAGAAGCTATGGTTCTTTTTACAGGTCATTCAATGTCGGGGTTCCGGTAAAGGCCGACCAGATAAAAGCTTCCTATAAGAATGGTGTGCTGGACATATCTCTTCCGAAGGCAGAAGCCAGGAAACCTAAAAAGATAGAGGTAAAGTCCGGGGAAAATTAGCTGAACCGGTATTCGTGTGAAGGAAAAATACGGGATATCATAAATTCTGCCCATAGCTTTATTAAAAGTTATGGGCAGATATCTTTAAACAGAAGCAGGGAAGTGTGTGACATAAATGGTTGAATACAAGGATTATTATAAAGTACTGGGGGTTGAAAAGAATGCCACCCAGGATGACATAAAGAAAGCTTACAGGAAGCTTGCGAGGAAATATCATCCGGATGCCAATCCTAATGATCCCGGTGCTGAAGAAAAGTTCAAGGAGATAGGGGAGGCATACGAAGTACTGAAAGATCCGCAGAAAAGGTCAAGATATGACCAGCTGGGCGCCAACTGGAAGCAGTACGCAAATGCTGGCTGGCCTGGAGGCGGAGGCAGGGGCCAGTCGTACACTTATGATTTTGGTGGAAGCAAGGGATTCAGGTTCGAAGACCTCGGCAGGGGTTTCTCGGACTTTTTCGAGATGTTTTTTGGCAGCGGTGCCGACCAAAAATTTTCAGGTTTTGATTTTGGCCAGCAATTCGGCGGCAGCGGCGGAAGAGGAAGAAGCACAGCACAGAAAGGACAGGACCTCCAGTCAAGTATCAGCATAACACTGCGGGAAGCATATACCGGTACGAGGCGGTCCATGAGACTCCAGAAGGGCAATGGTACAAGGACAGTTGATGTAAAGATACCAAAAGGCATTAAAGATGGGGGCAGGATAAGGCTTGGCGGAGAGGGAACCCCGGGATCGCGCGGCGGACCAGGAGGCGATCTTTATCTTGTAGTCAATATATCCCCGCATAATTTCTTTACTAGAAAGGGAGACGACCTTTACTGTGAAGTACCCGTGACTTTAAAGGAAATATATTTTGGGGAAAAGATAGACATACCCACTTTTGAGGGAAGGGTCAAGATGAAACTGCCGGCAGGAATACAGGGCGGAAAAACCCTCAGGTTAAAAGGAAAAGGGATGCCGCGGCTTAAAGGTGGCGGCCCGGGCGACCTTTATATAAAGATCAGGGTAGTCTTACCGGAAAAGCTGGATCCTGAAAGAAAGAAGAAGTTCGAAGATTTTTTAAAGGATTATAAGGAAGATCCGAGAGCGGGTATCGTGGTATAGAAACATTCATAAAAGAATCCCGCATACCCTTTGCAGTGCAGGTGTATATGTATATGTATGGGAAATGAGAAATGTTGAAGCTGGATTTGGGGGTATTTGCTGTATTAATATGTATTGGAATATATGTAGTATAAAATTATCAAGAGGTGATTTAAGAATATGCAATTTGAAAAATTTACTATAAAGTCCCAGGAGGCGCTTTCAAGGGCGCAGTCCCTTGCTTCAGAAAACGGGCACCAGGGTATAGAGGATATACACCTGCTTTCAGCAATGCTCGAGCAGAAAGATGGAGTGGTTATTCCAATACTGCGGAAGCTTGAAGCAAATGAGGGCAACCTGGAAATGGAGCTGCAGGAACAGATAAAGCAGGTGCCAAAAGTGACAGGCGGAGCGGCACAGGTCTACCTTAGCCCGGAACTCAATAATATTCTTGAAGGTGCTTTCAGGGAAGCGGAAAAATTAAAAGATGAATATGTATCTACCGAACACCTGCTGCTTGCGCTTGCAGGAAGCAGTGGCCGTGCAGGCCGGCTTTTAAAAAACGCCGGCATAACAAGTGACCGCATTTACCAGGTACTTATGGAAATAAGGGGGAACCAGAGAGTTACAGACCAGAATCCGGAAGATAAATACCAGGCTCTTGAAAGATTCGGTAAAGATATTACCGCTCTTGCAAGAAAAGGAAAGCTGGATCCCGTAATAGGCAGGGATGAAGAGATAAGGAGGGTTATCCAGGTGCTTTCCAGGAGGACCAAAAACAACCCGGTATTGATTGGCGATCCTGGCGTAGGGAAAACTGCAATTGTGGAAGGGCTTGCAAACAGGGTAGTTTCAGGAGACGTGCCTGAAGGACTAAAAGATAAGAAGATAATCGCCCTTGATATGGGTTCCCTGATAGCCGGGTCCAAATACAGGGGTGAGTTTGAGGACAGGTTGAAAGCTGTGCTTAAGGAAGTCTCGAAGGCCGGAGGCCAGGTAATACTGTTTCTTGACGAGTTGCATACGGTGGTGGGAGCAGGGGCAGCAGAAGGAGCCGTTGATGCTTCGAACATGTTAAAGCCAATGCTTGCCCGGGGCGAACTTCATGCAATCGGGGCAACGACACTCGATGAGTACAGGAAATATATTGAAAAGGACGCTGCGCTGGAGAGAAGATTTCAGCCGGTTATGGTCGGGGAACCTTCGGTCGAAGATACTATTTCCATACTGAGAGGGCTGAGGGAGAGATACGAGGTCCACCATGGAGTCAGGATACAGGATGCGGCACTGATATCTGCTGCAGTACTTTCTGACAGGTACATATCCGACCGTTTCCTTCCGGATAAGGCAATAGACCTGATCGATGAGGCAGCATCAAAATTAAGGATAGAGATAGACAGCATGCCCTCGGAAATAGACGAGGTTGAAAGAAAGGTCAAACAACTGGAGATCGAGGCGCAGGCTTTAAAAAAGGAAAAAGATAAGGCCTCGGCTGACAGGCTTGAAAAAATAAAGAAGGAGCTTGGGGTGCTAAAGGAAAAAAACAGCGCGCTTAAGGCTCACTGGCAGCAGGAGAAAGAGATCATAAGCCAGATAAGGGGGATCAAGGAAGAAATAGAGAAAACAAGGCTTGAAGCGGAACATGCTGAAAGGGATGCGGACCTCCAGAAGGCTGCTGAATTGAGGTACGGGAAGCTGCTTGAGCTCCAGAAAAAACTTGACGGGGAAAATAAAAAGCTTGAAGGGCTCCAGAAGGACAATAAGATGCTGAAAGAAGAAGTGGACGAAGAAGATATTGCCGAAACGGTATCAAAGTGGACCGGTATTCCTGTTACCAGGCTCGTTGAAGCAGAGATAGAAAAGCTTATCAGGATGGAGGAAAGGCTAAAAGAAAGAGTGGTTGGCCAGGATGAGGCAATAAGCGCGGTGTCCAATGCAATCAGGCGTGCGAGGGCCGGACTGCAGGACCCGGACCGCCCTATAGGTTCATTCATATTCCTGGGCCCTACAGGAGTCGGGAAGACCGAGCTGTCAAAAGCCCTCGCAGAATTCCTTTTTGATGATGAGAGGGCCATGATAAGGATAGATATGTCCGAATATATGGAAAAACATACAGTTTCAAGATTGATAGGAGCGCCCCCCGGCTATGTTGGATATGAGGAGGGCGGTTACCTTACGGAAGCTGTGAGGAGGAAACCATACAGCGTAATACTACTTGACGAAATAGAGAAGGCTCACAGCGATGTATTTAACATACTGCTCCAGATAATGGATGACGGAAGATTGACTGACGGGCATGGCAGGACAGTCGATTTTAAGAATACGGTAATTATCATGACTTCAAATACCGGTGGCCAGTGGATAACGGAGCCTGGTATAAAGGACGAGGAGGAAATAAGGAAGAGGATAAACGAGGCGATGAAGGAAAGCTTCAAGCCCGAGTTTTTGAACCGTGTGGATGATATCATAATATTCCACAGGCTCGGTATGAAAGAGATTGAAAAAATAGTGGATATCCAGGTTGACGAATTGAGGAAGCTCCTGAACAGTAAAAAACTTACAATTGATATTTCCGAAGGTGCAAGAAAGCTTCTTGCAAAGGAAGGTTTTGACCCGGTATACGGGGCAAGACCCTTAAAGAGAGTAATCCAGAATGAGGTGCAGAATGCCCTTGCCATGAAGCTCTTAAATGGGGAGATAAGCGAGGGCGACCATATAAGGATTGATGTTACAGGCCCGGAGGGAAGGATCCTTGACTTCAGGAAAGTAAGGGATTAAACATTTATTGTAAATAAAGTTACACCTTTTTATTTATAAATCCCGTTTTTAAGGATATCAAAATATTTCTTGATTTCGATCTGTAGTTTGTTATATAAATCAAGGGCTTCATCAGCTTTACATTTTTTAAATGAATCAATGTATTTATTTATTAATAATTCAAGTGTGGCAGTAATTACTTCCACAGCCATATTTAAATCCACATTCTTCCTGAACTTAGAAGTATCAATATCTTCAAATATTGTTGATGCGTTTTTCCTTAATCTTGAAAACTTTTTATGAATGT
>JAFGDA010000158.1 GCA_016932375.1 Actinomycetota bacterium
AGGCGCCATCAAATTCCTCAAGGCATTTAAGCTGAAAACCGTCTTTCAAATTATTGTCATTTTACTTTATTTTTAAAATTTTAAAAATTTAAAAAATAATATAACAGACAACATAATTGCCAGGAGAGAATATTTTCAGGTGAATAGCCATGCATGGTTAATTATTGCGAAACAGTAATTTCAAATTAAAAGAAAAAATTAAAACGGGAATTCTTGCCTGCATATCTTAACTGCTAACTTCTCATTTTTACCGGGATATACCTGTCAAGTTTCTTTTCAACCAGTATATTTTCAAGTATTGCAAATCTCTGGAGCCCTTTTTCAACAGGCGGGCAGGACCATCCATCCCCTATAAGGGGCCTTGCATATTCAATAAAATCCTGCGTTACATCTATGCCTCCAGGGGCGATCCATGATTCTGGTAAAAACCTCTGCGAGTTTGCGACAGTTGCAAGTTTTATCTTTGAATACCTGATAGAGTAATCTTTCCCGTCATTTCTTAAGTTTGTGGCCATAAATCCTGTCCCGTCTTTTAAGGCAACCTCCACAGCATGTGCCCCTATTTCATATGCCTCATCGATATCAACCTTCGAGCGGTATACTGCATTGGAGCGCTGGATGACATTGGGCACCTGGGCAGTTGCATGCCCCCGCACAGCCAGCCTTGTGCTGTTTAAGTGGTTTATCACCGCCTGGGCAGCAGACATCCTGCTGGCCCCGTATTCTATATGGCCAAACCCGTCTTTGACTTCACCCAGCGAGCCTGCATCGAAACCTTCGTTTACCACAACCATGCATCTTCCGCTTCTCCTTAGTTCTTTATTGACATTATCCGTGAGTGTCTCCAGGTTATGGCCTGATTCGGCAAAATACAGCTGCAGTGGCATTTCCCTTTTAGGATCCGCCAGGCGTGCCGCTGCCGTTATAAAACCCGACTTTCTTCCCATGGCCTGGATGACGCATACATTTTCCGAGACGCACATCCCCATGTTTTCCTGGTTCATATCCTGGATCAGGTTTGCCCAGTAACGGGCGGTGCTGCCATACCCCGGAGTGTGGTCGATAATCGTAAATTCTTCATCGCCCAGGTCATTGTCAATTGTCTTGGGTATGCCTGCGACAACCAGTCCCATGTTTTGCTTTTTTGCAAGCTCCGATATCTTATCCGCGGTATCCATGGAATCATTCCCGCCTATATAGAAAAAATAGCCTATATTATGAGCCGATATGACATCTATTATCCTCTGGAAATCTTCCATGCAATTATCATCAAGCTTGTAACGGCATGTCCCGATTGAGCCTGAGGCCGGAGTATCCTTCAAAAGTGAAAGTTCAACCGGATCCTGCCTTTTCATATCAATGAGCTCTTCGGTCATTATTCCCTCAATCCCGTGCCTTGCACCATAGATGGCCCCTATGTGCTTATCATACTGCATGCATCTTTCCACCACTCCAAGAAGCGATGAATTTATGACTGGCGAGGGTCCGCCCCCAAGCGCAACAAGTGCATTTACTTTCATATTTTATCTCCTTTTTAGCACTACGATATTACAGTTTTTTGCCAGATCAGGCAATAGATATATCAAAAAACGGGATATATTATTACCGGTATGAGAAAAACTTATTGTATAAACCGGATGTTTAGCATACTTGAGCACGGAATTAATTGGGCTTAAGGGCCTGTACAGGTTAATGAAAACAAACAAATATGGATAATATTTAAAGGTATTATCCATTGAATGATTTTATTATTTATTTTATCAACCTTATGAAATCAAATTAGACAATCTTGCCCTGTTGTATCTCTGGAGCAGTATGCATGGGACATTGGCAATTATGGCGTATGCTATCATTACTATCCCTGCCCACCATATGTTCCAGAGAAAGAAAATCGGAGCTGGTAAAATTGTAAGCCAGTGGGTAAGTTCAGCCCTTTTGGTTTCATAAAAGAAAGTTCTAAGATATTGAGGGTCATTGCCTTCAAGGTTCTTTTTCGGGAAACCTCCCGTGAAAAACCCTCCGCCATCAGGTATAATGTTTTTCCATTTTTTAATTTTGAATATATTTGTATATATCCTTCCCCTGTATTCCCAGCTTACTGGCCTGAACCACCGCCATTCTTTCTTAAAAAGGATATGGGTATCTTTAAGCAGAGGTAGGACATGCCAAGGTGTATTACCAGCCACCCTGCAATATCAAGAAAGATGATCCAGAAATGTGAAAGTTCAAATACCGGAATTTTTGCCTCCCCTTTTAAGTCTTGATTTCCCTGTCTTTCCAGGTAACTCTTTTCCTGAATATCGTAAGGATAAGAGAGTAGAAAAAAACAATGATAAAAAATGCAAGCGGAACCGGGTAAAACACAGAAGCCCAGATACTGAAATTGCCGATCCTGTGAGACATCCAGTATAATTGGGCTACAAATGCAATATAAAAAGCCGCCCCTGTCCATAAAATATAAGGAATTATTGGCGATAAACCATCTGCAATAAGATTCAAGGGAAATATTGCCCCTACTATCCAGGCAATTACCATTATCAGGATGGGAATTGAAGTTGACCTCGCTCCACTGCTGAAACTCTTGGCCCATCCTTTTATCATTTCCTTAAAACCTCCGGGATACATCCTGAAATCAATTGTGCCCCTGCCACCAAAACAGTGCAGGGGCATCCCGGCTTTCATGAATTTCTTTCCTATTTCAATATCCTCCATTACTTTGCCCTTTACGCTTTTATGGCCATCGATTTTGTAGTAGTCTTCTTTCCTGCATATGAGACAGGGTCCAAAAGCACCTATGGGATTTATCCTGGTTTGAAGTGGGGTAAACACTCCAATCCCCGCAATCAGGATTATATTGAAAAAAAGTGACAGGTTCTCATATATTTTTTTTATCCTGTGATAGGGCTGAAGCGATACTACCCCTTTATATAATTTCAAACAGGATGATATATTTTTAATACCTTCATTCTTAAGGGAAGTATCTGCATCCAAAAATATAAGGTAATCCCCTGTAGCAGCTTTTGCCCCATTATAACAGGCCCAGGATTTCCCTACCCAGCCTCCGGGTAAATTTTTCAAACTTATTACCCTTGCATTATATTTTTCCCCTATTAAGGGTGTTTTATCTGTAGAGCCGTCATCTACCAGTATAACTTCGCTGGCTTTTACAGCCTGCCTGTTGAGTGAGTTAAATAAATTATCAAGATTTTTCTCTTCATTCCTCGCAGGTATGATTACTGAAATGGCAAAATCGCTTTTTTCTTCGATAAACTTTTGCTTGCTGCATACAGGAATATACCAGAGTATAAAGAAACCGGATAACCAGAATACCCCGTGTATTATTATGTTTATATAATTCATATCATATTATGTTTCTATGCAGGCTGCATGGTTCCTGCAAATACCAGCCAGGCAAGAAGTGATTTTGCCACCAGGCTAAGTATAATATA
>JAFGDA010000159.1 GCA_016932375.1 Actinomycetota bacterium
CAGTGAAACAGGAAAGCACCCTTACTATGGATATTTCCGCTAATATACCCCTGAATATGGTGACAGCACAAATTTATACAAATCCAGCCAGGCACATCCCTGCGAATCTTTCTTTCACAATAGTCTTTGCACTGCTTATGGCAATATCTGCAAATTCATTCATTTATCTTCCATTTACCCCGGTACCCATGACGCTGCAGGTAATGACAGTGCTCCTGTCGGGACTGGTGCTCGGAAGCAGGTGGGCGCTGATTTCACAGGTTATATATATTTCCTTGGGGCTTGCAGGGCTGCCGGTTTTTGCGGGTTTTAAACCAGGCGCACTGGCTATTGCAGGGCCTACAGGCGGATACATACTGGGATTTTCTGTAGCGGCGTTTGTTACGGGCTATATTTATCATGATTTAAAAAAAAGCACCCGGGCCTTTAAAAACTCCCTGTTATCATGCTTTATTTCCTGCGCTGCCGGGATAATACTGATACACCTTTCAGGCTATATCCATCTTTTCGGTTATCTTTATAATACAGTCCGTTTGACAGGCCCCGGACCCCTTGCCATCCTCACATGGAAGCTTGGCACCCAGCCATTTCTGGTCGTAGAATTTATAAAACTATTTATAATATTAAATATCTTCGAAATAAGGAAAAATTAGATACTGTATATGAAAAGAGTAAAGATAAATGACATTACCATTAGAGACATATTCCAGAATACCGAACTAAATTACCTGGACAGGAAGAAAATAAGCTCAATCCTTTCTGGCTACAGGGACCTCAAGTTTGACAGCCTTGAGATAATGGGAGGGTCAGGTTTCGAAAACATGCTTTCAAGCAGCCTGGGTATGAACCCTTTTGAAATAGCTTATTTCATTAAACAGCAGCTACCATCCGCTACCCTGCAGGTACTTATAGGGGCAAAGAGCCTGACGGGCCCGGAAGTTTATTCAGGTGAGATAATTAAAAAATTCATCAGCCTGTGTCTAAAAAACGGCATAAATTCTTTCAGGGTATATGATTCCTTAAACGACCTTGATAACATGAAGTTTACCGTTTCTGAAATAGTTGATAAGGGTGGTGCCTGCCAGGGAACAATAATTTATGACAATCTCCTGGATATTGGTTGTTACATTGATTCATCGCGCAAACTTGAAAAAATGGGATGTTCGAGCATATGCATAAAAGATGCTGAAAATACCATCATGCCAGGGCATACTGCTAAATTGTTTGACGCACTTTCAGTTGAATTAAAAGTACCTGTCTTTTTTTCAGCTTCAAATCTAAGGGGCCTGCAGACGCTCAATTACTATGAAGCCTGTGTCAGTGGCTGCGGCGGAGTTGACTTAAGTTTTATACCGTCATCATATAATGATTTCACGCCTACCCTGTTTTCTTTCATGTTAGGTCTCAAGGATGCGGATATCTCATTCAAGGTAGATTATGAAAAGGCAGTAAAGCTTGCCGAACTAATAAAGAAAGACATTTATCCTTACATCCGGCATGATCTTTTCTCGACAAGGTTCATATTGAACCAATCACATAAGAGCCTTATGCCAAAATGGCTTATAAGCAGCATAGACCGCCAGCTCCGGGAAATAGGCGAAAACAAATCACTTGACGTTGTCCTCGAAGAGGTGCTGAGGATAAAGGATGAAATAGGAAACCCCTCACTTTCCACACCAGTTGGCCAGATTATTGGAAGCCAGGCAATATTAAACACAGTCATATCGGACAACAGATGGGAAATACTATGTGATGAAATAAAAAAGCTCATCTGGGGATATTTCGGAAAACTCCCGAGAGAGGTAAATGAAAAAATTACATCGAAGCTTGAGAGTATATCCGAAGAAGAAAAGTCCAGGATTAAAACGGAAAACGGGAATGTCTACCAGCAGTGCGAAAAGGAGCTTGAGAATAAGACCTGCCGGGAAGAAGATATCCTGAGTTATTGTCT
The DNA here is from genome assembly GCA_016932375.1 of Actinomycetota bacterium. Lineage (GTDB taxonomy): Bacteria > Actinomycetota > Humimicrobiia > Humimicrobiales > Humimicrobiaceae > JAFGDA01. The sequence continues at coordinate 1,952 of JAFGDA010000159.1, forward strand.
TTATCCGGAAAAGACCGGTGAATACCTTAATAAAAAAGAAAGCCCTGCTTCAAAAAAAGTTCTGCAGGGAGTAAAAATAGGGACAGCGGGAGATCCCGGGGGAACAGGCAATGATCCTGTTTCAATCCTCGGCAAACTGGATACCAAAAAATTCAAGGAAATAACTGATATAGTGGAAAGCAGCAATATCGATGAAATAACTTTTGAGCTTGAGGGAATAAAAATATCCATAAACAGCACTGGAAAGCAAACAAGGATACCTGAAAATTATCAGGCCCGGGATAATAACATTACAGGCAACCGGCCAGGCTTCCCGAAGGTGGAACAGCAGCCGGGAACCATCATCATAAGGTCTCCTATCGTAGGTACCTTTTATACCTCCCCGGGCCCTGAAGAACCGCCTTTTGTAAAAGCCGGCGACAGGGTAAAAAAGGGCGATACACTATTTATAGTAGAGGCCATGAAACTTATGAACAGGGTTAAATCCGAGCATGACGGCGAAATAATCGAGATACTGGCAGCCAATGAAGATGCGCTGGAATATGACCAGCCTGTTATGGTATTAAAGGAAAAATAAAAAAAACTATAATTTTCGAATTCTATGTTTAAAAGGATACTTATTGCCAACAGGGGCGAAATTGCCCTCAGGATAATCAGGGCCTGCAGGGAAATGGGAATCGAATCCGTAGCCGTGTATTCAACTGCCGACAGGGATTCAGTCCATACCCGGATGGCAGACAGCGCTGTCTGCATAGGCCCCCCGCAGCCGGTAAAAAGCTACCTGGAAATAAATAACCTTATTACCGCAGCCCTTAACACCAGATGTGATGCCGTCCATCCGGGCTATGGGTTTCTTGCGGAAAACGCAGGATTTGTAAAGAAATGTGAAGATAATAACCTTGTTTTTATAGGGCCACCTGCAGATGCCATAACACTTGCAGGCAACAAATCAAAAGCAGTCGAGGTGATGAAAGCCAATAAGGTCCCGGTCATCCCCGGTTCAAATGGAAATATAAGGGACCTGCGATCAGCACTCCGGGTTTCAAGGAGACTCGGGTATCCGGTTATGCTAAAAGCATCCTTTGGAGGAGGAGGCAGGGGTATAAGGATCTGCCAGGACAAAAACGACCTTGCCAATTTTTATCCAATGGCAAAAGCCGAATCCGAAAAGTCTTTCGGGACCGGTGAGTTGTACGTCGAAAAATATATCCAGAAACCAAGGCATATAGAATTCCAGATAATTGCAGACAACAGGGCACGCATTATCTGCGCGGGAGAAAGGGAGTGTTCCATACAGAGAAGGCACCAGAAACTAATTGAAGAAGCTCCTGCAGTAAATCTACCACCCAGGCTTTCCAGGCTGATGCGCGAATATGCAGTAAGGGCAGCAAGGGCTATTAATTACAAGAACCTTGGCACAATCGAGTTTTTGATGGACGAGAACGAACATTTTTACTTCATTGAAATAAATACAAGGATACAGGTGGAGCATCCGGTAACTGAAATGGTAACAGGGCTTGATCTTGTAAAAGAACAGATAAGGATTGCCTCGGGTGAAGGTATCTCCAATCTTAAGGAGTATTATGAGCCGAGGGGGCACTGCATTGAATTCAGGATAAACGCAGAAGACCCTGATAATGACTTCGCACCAAGCCCTGGTACCATAACAGATATTTTTATACCCGGAGGCCCTGGCATAAGGATCGACACCTCAATAGGTTCCAACCATAAGGTCTCGCCCTTCTATGATTCCATGCTGGCAAAGCTTATAGTCTGGGATAACGAAAGATCCGGGGCTATCTGCAGGGCCATACGCGCCCTTGATGAGTTCATGATAGAAGGAATAAAAACCACAATCCCTTTTCATAAGAAAATACTTGCAAATGAGAAATTCCGGAAGGGCCAGATACATACGCATTTCATAGACGAAGAAATAAACCAGGAACCTTAAAAAAGTGAAGTAATTGAAGAACGCTTTCAGGATGCGGTTTTTCCTGCTTGAAATGTCAGGGAAAAATAAAAATCCTGCTATTCTATACGGTAAATATCCTAAAATGTATAGGTTTTGCCTTTCTTTATGTTTCCCTTATCCATTATGTTGATTGGATATCCACGGAACCTGCCGGCTGCCCAGTAGTATGCAATTGTGTTGTCTACTGCCCTCGGGCTTGCCTGGACAGTATGATTGGAACAGAGAATATGGCCTCCGCCGGGAGATAAAACCGATATTACATTCTTTACTTCATTTGTCACATCGGAAAAATCACCCTCATTCATTATGGTTCTTGTGTCAACATTTCCCCAGAAAGTTAGTTTTTCCCCGTATTTTGCTTTTATCTCTGCCACATTGTTGACATCCGGCTGCAAAGGATTCAGTATGTCTATTCCGAGTTCTATAATATCATTAAGAGCCCATTCGATATCTCCATCCGTATGATAGGCAATTTTTATGTTTTTATTCACCTTTTTTATTTCCTGAACCATATATGCATAACGCGGTTTTATCAGCTCCCTGTACAGGGCCGGGCTCATCAGGGGACCGGATTCACAGGCAATATCATCTCCCCACCAGATTATATCAACCCCCAATTCAACAAGTTTCCTTGAAAGCTCAAGCGAATAGTTCATTGTCCTGTCCAGTATTTCAATGGCAAAATCCTTATTTAAATATAAATCTGCCAGAAGGTTCTCAAGCCCCCTGAGATACCAGGAAGCTTCCAGCATGCTGCACCCGACTCCCCCGATGATTGCATATTCACTTCCGCACTCATCTATAAGTTTTTTATACATCTCTATCCCCTCTTTTTCTTCCAACAGGGGGTCAGGCCACCTGTAGCTGTCATAATTCTTTATATCTGCCAGCGGATGTTCAACAAACTCACAATAACTGCCATATTTATGTGATTTTTTCCGCCATTTTATTCCAAAATGATCCTTATATAAATTCTCTCCAATTTTCCTTTCTTCCTTATATATGGAACTGAAACCATCACAAAAACCCAGCAGTCCATACAATACATCGTTCCCGAGGGCTTTGGACAGCGCAAAAGGGTCGCTTTCAAGGTCCAGGCATAAGGTTTCGATAAAAACATCTGCCACTTCAGGCGCTATCATGATATCTACAGGAACCTTATCGGGTTCTTCATGATTTATTGCCATCATTACTCTTTCCTTTGAATTCATAGGACATCCCTCCGGACTTTAATAATATTCTGGAAAAATAATCATATACACCTGTGTATCCCTGATAATTGCGATTTGGGTTATCCTGCCTTTGCAAAAACACCCATTAATTTCAACCATGAGGCATTCATAATCAATTTTTATCCTTTATTATACTGTCAACCCTGCGCCTGAATGATTTTATCCTCCCTGTATAATCCTTATCACCAAGAAACAGGCCGGTAGAGCCCATAATAAAAACATTTGCCCCTGACTCGACGATTTTTTCTAAGTTTGTTTCATTGACACCACCGTCTGCAGCAATATCAAGGCCGGTTCCCATCTGCGTGGCGATTCTTCTTAAAATCCGCATATTTTCCAGCCCTTTAATGTTGAATTCCTGTCCAGGATAAGCAGGTCCAACCGTATTAGCAACAGCCATTGACACATCCGTAAGAACCTCTCCGATATCCTCCGCAATTAAGGAAGCTGGCAGTACCGCTATGCCTGCTTTCATGCCTGAATCCCTTACCTTTTTTAATACATCCCTGCAATCTTCCTCCATCTCTATATGAACCGTAAAAAGATCAGCCCCCGAACGGGCAAATTCATCAATATACCTTGATGGATATTTACAATACATGTGAACATCGAACATGATCCCTGTCAGCTGTCTCAGTGATTTCAGTATCATGGGTGAAAAAAGAAAAGTGGGGGCAAAATATCCGTCACAGACATCGAAGTGTAATATGTCAATCCCGGCATATTCAAGGGCCCTTATTTCATCCCCGAGATTTTTAAAATCCGCACAGGACATAGACGCTGCTATTTTAATCCTTTCAGTGTTATTTTTCCTGTTCATGACCGTTTTTTTAATTATTGATAATTTATTATTTTACCTGTTTCTAAAAAACTGTTGATAAATCCAGTCCCTACTGCAGCAGTGATGGCAGCTCCCGCTGCTGCTTCTTCATCATATACAGTCATCCTTACCGGCATCCCGAATTTCTTTTCGAGGATTGATCTTATCAGCCTGTTTTTACGGATACCATTTCCTGAACCAATTAAGTACACGGGGTTTATTCCCAGGGTATCCCTTATAAGACTATAATAACCATATAGTTCCATTGCTATCCCTTCCTGGAATCCTGTAATGAGCTCTCCCGGGGTAAAATTATCCATCGAAATGTTTTCTATTGAGCCCCTTATTGATTGGTTTTCCCTTGTTCCGTCAAATCTTGTATCCACTTTTAGTCCATCCCCTGACAGATAATCAAGTGAACCGGCAGCATCCATTTTGCCGTATGCACCGTTTATCCTTTTGCCGGTTAACAAGGAAACCGTATCGATGAAAAATTTTTCAAGAAGCGCATATGCCCTTCCCCCGCATAATGACGCGCCCAATTGTATGTA
>JAFGDA010000160.1 GCA_016932375.1 Actinomycetota bacterium
CCTGTCCCTAAAATAAAAATTTCATCTTTTGTATCACTGGTATATGCTTTGGTTAACCCCTGAACAACATCTTTGACATATATCAGGTCCCTTGTCTGGTTGCCATCCCAATAAATTGTTGGTGGTTCGTTCTGCAAGACTTTAGCAACAAATTCAGGTATTACAGGTTTCCACCCGGGTTTTGTTCTCTGTCTTTCGCCATAAACAGTTGCAAGCCTGCATATTGCAATAGGGAGGCCGTATATTTTATTATAAATTTTTAAGTAATACTCCGACACTAACTTGTTTGCGTCATATGGCGTACTTGGTTTATCCGGATGTTTCTCATCCATTGGTAAATATTCCGGATTGCCATAGATTCCGCTATTGCTGGTGAATACAACCTTTGAATGATTTCCCCTGGCAATTTCCAGTATATTTATGGTACCCCTGGCATTTACATCAACATCTCTAACAGGATCAGACAGACTTAATGATCTTGGAAAACAAGCGAGGTTGAAAATACCATCAAATTTATATTTAACCAATAATTCTTTTAATTTGGACATAGAACCTGAAATATCGAATTGAATAAAGTCAATTTCATCTCTTATATTATCAAGATTTTCCATGCTTCCATTACTCAGATCATCGATTATTACTATATTCCCACCCTTTTCTATAATGTATTCCGATAAATGGGAACCAACAAAACCAGCACCACCAGTTACTAAAATACTTTTTTTCTTAAACATAACCAACCTTTTCTTCAATTTTTTAATAATAAACTGATTATTTCTTCCTGTTCATTTTTCTTAATGTAAGGATAAAATGGCAAGCTAAATATGCTTCCAGTACACTCCTTGCTGAACGGAAAGTCATACTCATTATAGCTTAAAGACTGAAAAGCCCCCTGCAAATGCAATGATTTTGGGTAATAAATTGCTGTGGGAATATTACTGTCACCAAGTAACTTTATATAATCATCCCTTGTTTTCCCATATTTACCTTTGGGCCTTACTGAATACTGTGCCCATGCACTAATGCAATCATCCGAAACTACTTGTAGATAAAATTTATCCCCCAACGCATCATTGTATCTTGCTGCAACCTCCTGCCTTAAATCAATCTCCTTAGGGAACAAATCGAACTTTGCCAGAAGTACAGCTGCCTGAATGGTATCAAGTCTCCCGTTTAATCCGATCCTGACATTTTCATATTTATGACCTCCCTTTCCATGCACGCTGATAGATTTCAATTTTTGTGCAACCTGTTCATCATCCGTAAATATCATCCCACCATCACCATAGCAGCCCAGGGGTTTTGCAGGAAAGAAAGATGTGCACCCGACATCGGCAAGTGAGCACACTTTTTTCATCTTGTACTCAGCTCCAAAAGACTGTGCAGCATCTTCTATTACAAAAAGGTTATATTTTTCCGCTATCCGGTTTATGCTTTCATAATCAGCCGGAAGCCCAAAAATATCAACAGCTATAATGCCCCTAATACTGCCAGGGTTTATACACTTGCCTGTGGCAGGGTCTAAAGGATTCTTTAAAAAACCTTCTATTTTACCAGGGTCGATATTATACGTATTTTTATCTATATCAACAAATACAGGTTTTGCTCCCAGAAGTGATACCACTTCGGCAGTGGCAATAAATGTAAACGGAGTGGTAATTATATAATCCCCGGCTCCAACACCGTAACTCATAAGTGACATCAGGAGGGCATCGGTCCCGCTGGAACAACCGACTGCAAATTTTGCCCCGACATAATCCGCAAGTTTTTCTTCTAGCTCGCGGACCTCGGGGCCCAGTATGTACTTACCATGATCAAGAACTTTTTTAATATTGCCCTCTATCCTGCCTCTAATAAGTTTTTGCTGTGCTTCAAGGTCTATGAATTTCATTTTTTATTGTCCTGTATCATATTCCCATCTGTTAATTTATATTTCTTCCCACAACTGCATATAAATTTAGTATTTTCTGTATCTACCGGTTTGAGCCTTGCACCGCACTCACATACCCATCCTATCTGCCTTCCAGGGTTTCCCACGATCAGCGCATATGGTTTTACATCTTTTATTACTACGGCTCCTGCCCCGATAAAACAGTATTCCCCCAGTTCATTTCCACATACTATCGTTGCATTTGCACCTATTGTGGCGCCTTTCCCGACAAGGGTTTTGCGGTACTCATCTTTTCTGCTAATAAATGCCCGGGGATTGATGACATTTGTAAATACACATGACGGTCCGCAAAATATCCCGTCTTCCAGGATGACCTCATCATAAATGGAGACATTGTTCTGGATTTTAACATTGTTTCCTATTACTGCTTTTGAGCCAATGCTTACATTCTGGCCAATGGAACAATCCTTTCCAACCTGTGCGCCTTCCATTATATGAGAAAAATGCCAGATCTTTGTACCACTGCCAATTTCTGCACCCGGGTCGACAAACGACGACTCATGAACAAAATAATCTTCGGCATCCTTTTTCACATTAATCCTTTTGTATTTGTTATTCTCATATTTTTATATTTATACATCAACAATATCACCCTTATCCATTGACCTTTTTGCAGCTTCAAGCACTTTTAAAACTCTCAGGCCTTCTTCCCCATCCGTAAGAGGTTTTTTATTTTTCTCTATGCAATCGATAAAGTGCCTGCATTCTTCTTTAAGAGGTTCTTTTTCATCAACATCTATTTTAATGGCATCTCCCCTTATGGCCTTTGGTACCCCACTATCCCGATCAATTTCATATTCAAATATTACAAGCTTGTCAGGCCATGGAGCCGTGTCATCAAAAACAGCCATTTTCCTGTCCCCCACAACAACCAATTGATGCCTTTTATAGGGATGGAGCCAGGATACAAATATATGGGATTTGATACCTTTTTTAAATTCAAGGTCAATAATTGCCATGTCTGTTATCTGCTCCTGGATAAATGAACTGCCACCTGCATAAACAGTCACCGGTAGCTGGCCAGTCAGGGATAATATCATCGAGATGTCATGTGGTGCAAAGCTCCATATAACATCTTCGTTTCCCCTGATCTTACCCAGACTCAGCCGGTTTGAATATATATAATTAAGATCCCCCAGTGCCCCGGTTACCGTCAGCTCCCTTAGCCTTGCAAATACCGGATGGTACTGGAGGAGATGCCCAACCATCAGGATTTTCCTGTTCCGGGAAGCCAGATTTGATAATTCTTCCGCCTCGCTGTATTTAAGCGACAGGGGTTTCTCCACAAAAACATGTTTACCTGCCAGCAGTGATTTCCTGACATACCCGTAGTGCACTTCGGCCGGCAGGGCAATTGCGACTGCCTCTACTTTTTGATCATTTAATATGTTTGAAAAATATGCGGTATTTTTTGTATCAGGATATTTTTCCCTGAAACCTGCCAGGGTACTTTTTTCTGACTCACAAATACTATAGAGATTGCCTAATTCATAAAAAGTTCTTACGAGATTCCTTCCCCAGTAACCTGCACCTATAACAGCTACGTTTATTATGTTTTCCTCCCGTATTTTGTATAACCTATTCCTTAAATAACCTACGCTTTATATATCTTGCCTTTATTTAAACCCTTTATCCCGAACATATTGCGGGTGTCAATAATAAGTTTTGCATTGTCATAAATCAATTCCCTGTCAAATATTTCATGATCAGTGTTTATTATTATGCAATCATATTTTTTAAGATTTTCCCCTGTCAATTTTACCGACTTTTTATTGAAATTATAATGCCTTGTTTTCGGCAGTGCCGGAATATATGGATCACAATAATCTGCGGCTGCCCCTTTTTTTATCAGAAGGTCCAATAACTTCAACGCAGGTGATTCCCGCATATCATCCACGTTTTTCTTATAGGCCATACCGAGAATAAGGATCCTTGCACCATTGATAGCCCTGCCAATATTTCCAAGCGCTTCGACAGCTTTACTTATTACATATTCGGGCATTGAAGCATTTATCTCCCCTGCAAGTTCTATAAACCTTGTCGAATAATCATATTCCCTGGCCTTCCATGTAAGGTAGAATGGGTCTATGGGTATACAGTGGCCACCAAGGCCAGGGCCGGGGTAAAATGCCTGGAATCCAAATGGTTTTGTATTGGCCGCCTCTATTACTTCAAACACATCTATACCCATCCTGTCCATTATGACCTTAAGCTCATTTACCAGGGCGATGTTTACGGCTCTGTAAATATTTTCCAGCAGCTTTGCTGATTCTGCCACTTTCATGCTTGATACCGGAAAAGTTTTTATTCCAATTTTATTGTACAGCTTGCATGTAAGTTCCCTGCACTTTTTGGTGTAACCACCTACAACAAGCGGAATATTCGAGGAAGTGAAGTCCCTGTTTCCGGGGTCCTCCCTCTCAGGCGAATATGAAAGATTGAAATCTTTTCCGGCTTTAAGACCACTCTCTTCCAGAATGGGTAAGACTATTTCTTCGGTGGTCCCCGGATATGTGGTGCTCTTCAGGACTACGAGCTGGTCCGGCCCGATATATTTTGATACTGTTTTTGCAGTATCTATTACATAACTTAAGTCAGGTTCCCTGTGCTCGCCCAGTGGAGTTGGGACACAAATAATAATAGCATCCGTATCTTTAAGGCATGAAAAATCTGATGTGGCTTTAAACCCGGCTTCCAGGCACCTGGCTATGATTCCATCGGGGATGTGTTTAATGTATGACCTGCCCTTATTTAATATTCCTACCTTTTTCTCATCAATATCAAAACCTATTACTTTTATTCCGTTTGAAGAAAATTCCCTGACGAGAGGAAGGCCAACATACCCAAGGCCGATTATTCCGATTATTACTTTTTTACTATCAATTTTTAATGAGAGATCCAATATGTTTCAACCGCTTATATCTTTTTTACATTCTTAAGAATTTTTATTAAGAATAATACTGCCCTTATTATAATTCGATGTCAGAAAAATAAAAGTCATTACCGGTATCACCATTTCCGGATATTCCCAGTAATTATAATAGAACATGTTAAATATTAACAGCACTATCAAAAGGGCATAAAAATCATTTTCATAAAATAACGGCTGCTGCGGGCTTCCCCTGAGTTTATTTGCTCTTTTCAATCTTAAAAAAAGGTAGACAAAAAAGAAAATGAAAAATGCAATTCCCAGGATTCCCAGCTCCACCCAGATACTTATCACGCTTGTAAGAGGTGCATTAATAGTGCTGTTAAACCTGATCTTAAATAAATACTTGTCATATATCCTGCTTATCCTGGGCTCGAAATAGCCTGTTATATCAGCAACCTTCTCCTCAGGCAGGCCAAACCTATCTCCCAGTATTTTTTCCGCATAATATGTCATCTTCCTCATACGGTACTGGGCTGCCCTGCTGGTATAGGTAGCCGGGCCATAACCTGAAACAAAGTTAATCTCAGCCGGGACTTTAAGGAATGATACATAATATGCATATATCTTTCCTCCCCAGCGCTCAAGGCTTATCCAGTTTTCAGTATCATATTCTTCCTGAATAGTACTAATTTTATCGGTTGTCATTTCCGTAGCAGCCTTCATATCCCTGAGCATATATGTCTGGGTCAGGGTGATCAGGCCGACCACGATAATAAGGAGTAATGATATCAGGATAATCAAATATTTCCTGATAGATTTTTTATAAATTACTATCTTTTTTATTAACTGGTATAAGAAAAAGACAATAAGAATGATGAAGAGGAAGACAGTATTTGCTTTAAAAGCGGTTATTATCGTGCCTGTATAGAATATAAAAAGCACCAGGAAGTTAATCCCGTACCTCTTATTTTTATCAGTAAATATCCTGCCAAGCGTAAGTATTATTCCTATGGAGAAATGAACTGCCAGAACATGTGCATCATAACAGGTGCCGCTTGCATGATCACCATAAAAGACATTTTCCTGTGCTGATTGGATTATTATGATAAGGAATTCTATCAGCAATATATAACGGTAAAAATCAACAAGTTTATCCTTATCAACATTATCGTCCAGCCTGATTATAAGGAGTATGACAAAAAATGGAAACAGGTTCGTGAGCCACCAGATTGCAAGTCCCAGGATATCGGCATCGTGATAGACAAAGAAGTTATAGAGCCATGAGACGGCACTCAAAACGAATATAGCAACCAGAAAATAAACAAATGGTTTCTCGGCGGGATTTCTCCTGAAGTAAATGAATGAAAATATCCCTATAATTACCACTAAAATATAGGGCAGGTATGTTCTGGGAAGAAAGGAAGATACCAGAACCAGGCATAGAGGGACTAATCTGAGATTGATCGAACTATCTTCTAAATATTTGAAAATCTTGCTCTTCAAATTTCTTATTTATTATGGTTACCGGCTTTTTATATTTTTATTAAGTACTAATTTTAACCATAATAATTCTAAAATCAATCTTATTCTATATTTATTCTATTTGCTGTCCTTTTTCCAAAAACTATAAATCTTTTATTTTACTTATAACCTTTGTATGATTTTATTACTTAAAACCCGTATATCTGGTTGGCAAACAGGATTATCTTGTCCGTATAGGTAGATCCCGGAGCCCACCTGCCGTTTAAGAACCCGAG
>JAFGDA010000161.1 GCA_016932375.1 Actinomycetota bacterium
TATTACAAGAAGAATCCCTTCCCTTATGTCAAGAAATGCTTTTTTATCTATAAAAATATTGCTTAGCCCTCTTACAGGGCTGAAATACAGTTTTTCTTCCTGGAGGCTGTATTTTAAGCCGGTGGTCTTTTTAAAATAGGTATAGGGCGAAAGGGACATCAGGGTCAGGAGCTTATCCGGCTCCCCAATGACAGCTGCTGGTTTCCTGATTACAAATATTTCATTTTTATCTGTAATAATCCTGACATCCTTATCCTCAATCCTTGGCCAGGCAAGGAGCATGATGTTTGCAAGGCTGTGGTCGATCCTGTCTCCCAGCGCCCCGGTAATTATTATCCTCGATTCACCCATACCAAGGGCATAATCAAGGGCCAGCTGGGTATCGGTTTCATCTTTTTCAGGAGAGGTTGAGATAAATCTTGTCCTCGCAGAATTTTCCCTGATTTTTTCCTTATCGGTTATCCTTATACTATCCATATCTCCTATCACCACATCCGGCAGCAGCCCCATCTTGAGGGCATTGTTTGCTCCTCCATCAGCACTTATTACCATGTCACTTTTGTTGAATCCGTAATAATTCGTTATCCTGTCTAACATTTTGCCTGGATCCCCGATTGATCCATTTGCCACTATAAGAATCATGAAGCTCCCTTTCTTATTAATAAGAGGTCCTTCAGGTTAAGTAAATTGACCATTTTTATAAAATAAAAAAACTACCAACCTGACATAGATTAGTAGTCTTTTTTAAGAGAGATACTTTTCCTACGCTAGTATTATCTAGGTCAGGTTTAAAGGGTCGACAGTGCATCCTGCCCTCTCAGCCTGTTAACCAGGCTCCCCCAAGTACTGGCTTATTTAATTTTCAAACATAATTATTTATAATATAATTCAGCCGTAGAACATTATTTCAAGTACTACTGGATAATAGCACAAACTGAAAATCATGGCAATATGGCTAATATAAGGGCTAATATAAGGGCTTATTCAGGAGACGTATGCAGGGGTTTATAAAAGATGAGATTGACTGAAAGAAAAAAAACGATACTGAGGGAGGTTGTGACAAGATTTATCGATGATGCTGAGCCCGTATCTTCGGGTAAGGTCGCTGCCGGACCGGGGATGGGTATAAGTTCGGCCACCATAAGAAGGGAAATGTCCGAGCTTGAAAAAATGGGATACCTGGCCCATCCTCACACTTCAGCCGGAAGAGTTCCAACTGACAGGGGTTACCGTTTTTATGTAGATAATATTGTGGAAGAGGTACATGACTGGGGTATGGTCTCATGTGGTAACATTCCGGATATAAAACTCGAATTCAGCCATAATATGGAAATTGAAGCTATTTTAAAAAAGTCATCGGAAATGCTTGCCGAATTGACAAATTACCTTTCCATGATAGTGGCTCCGGCGATTTACCAGAGCAGGTTTAAGCATATCGAGCTATTAAAATTCGATGCCGGTAATTTCCTTATGGTGCTCATAACTGATACCGGCAGGGTATACAAACGCAATTTTATCCTTGAGGGAAAATATACGGACCTTGACCTTCAGGGTGCTGCAAATATAATGAATTCACAACTCAGGGATAAAAATATAATGGATATAAGTTCCGGGGACCTTAAGGTGGAAGAAAATGATTTCAGGTTCCTGCTTCTTATAAAAAAGATATTGGAACTTATAAAAGACTGTATTAAGGAAAACCTCCTGTATAACAGGATATTCGTACATGGTACCTCGGTAATACTGAGGCAGCCGGAGTTCATAGATCTCAAGAAAATACAGGACATGCTGGGGGTAATTGAAAACGAGTACCTGCTTATGAAGATGCTCCTTGATTTTTCTGATGAAAATAGGTTTGTGGTAAAAATAGGATCCGAACTCGTGGAAGGCGGGACTGGTGAATTAAGCCTGATTGCCTCAAAATACAGGATAGGGGGCAACTCGTCAGGAGCCATAGGTATCCTCGGTCCAAAAAGGATGAATTATCAGAGGGTTATAAATATACTGGAGATATTCAGGAGCAATCTTACAAGGGTTTTTGATTCAAGGGCCTGATGGTATATTAGAGGACCAGAGCGCCTACCGGCAGGAATTACCCTATTATATGATATAAGTATAATTAAAGTATAATTAATATATTACTCTAAACGCATTACCTGAAGGCACATTCTAAACGCATTTCCCGGGGATATATTCTAAGGGTTGCAACTTCATGGAGTTATTCTGGAAAAAAAAATCAAAATAAGTTATCATTTCTCCGCCGCAGTCTTATTATACTGTGTATTAAATGTGAGATCTGGAAGTCGGAATCTTTTTTGAGGTGATAGATTTTGGTAGAGGGAAGAAGAGATTACTACGAGGTGCTCGGGCTTTCACGCACCTGCACAAAAGAAGAAATAAAAAAGTCTTACAGGAGGCTGGCGCATAAGTACCACCCTGATGTCAATAATGGGGATCCGGAAGCTGAGGAAAAGTTCAAGGAACTCTCAGAGGCTTATGCGGTGCTTTCCGATGATAAAAAAAGGGACCATTATGATCACTATGGGTTTTCAAGGTCTCTTTTTGATGATTTTGACCCGGGAAGTGTGTTTTCCGAATTTGGTTTTGGGGATATATTTGATGCTTTCTTTGGCACAGGTTTCGGCAGGGGCTTTTCACAAAGAAGTGCCAGGAGCAGGCAGCGCGGGTCGGATATTTTTATCGACCAGGGGATTAGCTTTAAGGAATCTGCATTCGGGATAAAAAAGGAGATAGAATACGAACTGGATGAGATATGTGATGGCTGCGGAGGACGTGGAAGCCAGGAAGAAGATGGAATAGAGACCTGCAGTACCTGCGGTGGCATGGGAAAGGTGAGGATTGCGCGCCAGACATTTATAGGGAGTATTGTTACCACAGCCACATGCGAGGATTGCCATGGTACAGGTAAAGTAATAAAAAAACCCTGCAGCAAGTGTAATGGCAAAGGGTACCGTAAAGTAAAAAAGAAAATCAAGGTGGATATTCCGGCAGGAATACACGATGGGGACCAGTTAAGGGTAAGCGGTAAGGGTAATTCTCCCGGCATGGATTCTATAAGTGGAGACCTTTTTATAAATGTCAGGGTAGCTGCCCATGAGGCCTTTAGAAGAGAGAACGATGATGTAATATCGGAGGTAGAAATATCATTTGCCCAGGCTGCCCTTGGATGCAAACTTGAAGTTGAAACACTGGATGGCATGGAAAAGATTGCCATCAGGCCCGGGACACAGCCTCTTACAAAGATAGTGTTGAAGTCAAGAGGTTTTGTACAGCTTAATGGTTATCGCAGGGGAAACCATATAATAAATGTGGTTGTGAAAATACCGGAAAAGCTTGGCAGGGAAGAGAGGGAGCTTCTTTACAGGTACGCAAGGGGGCGAAAGGAAATAGTTAACTGAAAATGAGCTACCCATATTTTTTCAGGGACCGGAAAGATATCAAAAACGGCAGGTTTGTCCTGACCGGCCATGATTACAGGCATCTTGTAAATGTCCTGCGGAGCAGGGCAGGGGACCGGGTAGAGGTATCTGATAATGAGAAATACAGGTATTTTACAAGTATCGGGGAAATAGGCAGGCACAGTGCAGAATTGATTATCGAAAATAAGGTAGCTTTAATAAAGAGGGGACCCCGGGTGGCTTTATTCCAGTGTATCCTCAAGAGAAATGCTATGGAGATGGTGATACAGAAAGCAACCGAAATAGGTGCAGCTACAATTACTCCAGTTTTCAGCAGCAGGGTTGTGCCAGGTTTCAGGATTGCCGAAGGAAAGCTTGACCGGTGGCAGAAGATTGCAGACGAAGCATCCATGCAGTGTAAGAGGGATTTCAGGTGTCTTATTTTACCCCCTACCGGGATTCCTGATATAAAATTGGAACTCTACGATATTTTTTTTCTTCCGTATGAACATGCAGGTCAAAATGGGGATAACCCTGAAAAGATGATTCCTCAAATGAAGAAGTCCGGTAATATTGCTTTTATAGTGGGACCCGAAGGAGGTTTTACCAGGAATGAAGTCCTGGACCTTAATAAGAAAGGCGCAATCCCTTTAAGTCTCGGAAAGAACATTCTCAGGGCCGAAACAGCTTCAATATATTTTCTTTCGGTACTGGATTTTTTATTGAGGGCTTAAGCCCTGGAAAATTATTTTAGGCCAAACCCAAAAAAATATGCATAATTTACCTGATAAAATGGTCAACCGGGAAAATATTAAATTTTCTATAAATACACTCGGATGCAGGCTCAATCACAGTGAATCGGATATGATAGCAAGGGAACTAATATCTTCCGGGATGAAGCTTGTCTCGCTGCAGGGTAATCCTGACCTTTGCATTTTAAATACCTGTACGGTCACAGCCCGCAGTGACAGTAAAACCCGTCAATTGATAGGCAGGATCCGTTCACTAAATCAAAGTGCAAAAATAATTGTCACCGGCTGCTTTGTAAAATTTAACCGTGCCTACCTAAAAAGGTCAGGCAATATACACATAGTTGAAAATAATCAAAAAGAAGGCATTCCTGCGATAGCCTGGAACCTGTTCGATAAAAAAACAAATACATGGGACGGTTTATGTGAAGATGTTGAATCCGGCAGGGAAAAACAGGTTTCCATGCATTCGAGACCGCTTGTAAAGATCCAGGACGGCTGCCAGCAGAACTGTGCATATTGCATAATACCGCTTGTAAGGGGAAAATACAGGAGCATGGGACTTGAAAGAATACTCGGACAGATAAGGTACTTTGAGGAACAGGGATTTGAGGAAGTTGTCCTGACAGGTGTTCATATAGGGAAATATGGGGTCGACCTAAAAGAAGGCAATAAAGGTGAAGGTGAAAGTAATTGCCTTAAAGCAGGCATTGGAGTACCCGGGGAAAACATGGATGTTTTTAATAAAGTTGTTGACGGTTCAAAAACTAAATTCATCAGGGAATATTGTCCCGGTAACCTTAGCAACCTTATCAAGGTAATACTCGGGGAATCACAAATTAAAAGGATAAGGTTGAGTTCCATAGAAGTCAATGAGTTAGATGACAGTCTTCTTGAGATCCTTGTAAAAAACAGGGATAGAATTGCACCCCACCTCCATATCCCGCTGCAGAGCGGAAGTGACTCAATGCTTGGCAGGATGGGCAGGCCGTATACTTCAATGTATTTTAAAAATGTGGTAAAAAAGGTAAGGGATATCTGGCCGGACGTTGCCATTACAACGGATATTATAGTGGGTTTTCCGGGCGAGGGAAAAAGTGATTTCAGCGATACCCTTGAAATGGTAGAGTATATTAATTTCAGCAAATTACATGTATTTAAATATTCTGCCCGTCTACAGACAAAAGCGGCAGGGATGGATGGAAAAGTAAGCGAAGAAGTAAAAAACGTAAGGAGTTCTGTTTTGAGAGAGATGGGTGACAGGATGCGCAAAGACTATATAAAAAAGAACCTCAGTCAAAAGCTTGAAACAGTATGCGAAAAATTCCACGGAGACACCAAACTTATATCAGGCACCTCTGGAAATTATATTAAAACTTATTTCCTATCAGGCCCAAAGAGGTTTTCCGGTATAAGGGGAAAAATAGTGACCATAGAGCCGCTTTCAAGGTATGAAGGGGGAATATTGGGAAACTTGAGCAAAACGGCCCAATAATTGTAAAATATTAAAAAAATAGTATAATCACGACTTCAGGATTAAAATAGATATTGTATAATCAGGATAAGCATTTTGCTTAAAGTAGAATAAGAAAAAATGATGAATATTAAAAATAAAAAATTAAATTAACCATGGAGGATTGCCTGTTCTGTAAAATTGCAAACGGGGAGATAGGCAGCGATATTGTCTATGAGAACGAAAAAGTGATAGCCTTTAAGGATATATCACCAAAGGCGCCTGTACATATACTGGTTATCCCGAAGAAACATATTTCTTCTATAATGGAAATAGGAAGGCTAAACAGTGAAGAGTTATCGGAGCTAATGAAGGCTATTTCCAATATTGCAATTCAATTTGAACTTCTTACCGATGGATTCAGGGTGGTGACAAATACAGGTGAAGGTGCCGGTCAGACTGTGGATCATCTGCATTTCCATATTTTAGGAAAAAGACAGTTCGGCTGGCCTCCTGGATAAGTCCTTTGTGGTAAAACTTCAGTAAAAATGAAAAAAAAATGCCAAAGAATATCAGGTTGAAAAAACGTGGGGAGGTTTTGTCTCCTGTGAAACAGAAAATTAATCTTGAATTTACCGGGGGCCATTCCGTTGCTGAGCTTCTGGGGGACCGTGATGAGCTCATAAAGATGGTCGAGCGTAAATATAATGTAGAAGTATTTGTCTTAGGGAATGAGATGGAAATACTTGGCAAGAGTGGCAATGTCAGGGAAGTCTCAAAGCTGATCAGGGAACTTGCCCTGCAGATAAATCTTGGCCAGGCACTGAATACACAAAAAGTCAGCGATTCGATCAAGATTATGAAAAGCAGGTCAGGGCTCGAGCCGCATGAAATTTTTGAAGATAAGATAATAGTTAATTCCGGGAAGAAGATTAAACCCCGTACGGAAGGGCAGAAAAAATATATCGATGCAATAAAAGATAACACCATTATATTCGGGATCGGTCCGGCCGGGACCGGGAAAACTTATCTTGCGCTCGCAATGGCTGTCGAAGCCTTAAAAGAAGATAAGATAGGAAGGATAATACTGGTAAAACCTGTAGTGGAAGCGGGAGAGAAGCTCGGGTTCCTGCCCGGAGACATATACGACAAGGTAAATCCTTACCTCAGGCCCCTGTATGATGCACTTTACGAGATGCTTGATATAGAGAAATTCCAGAAGTATATGGATATGGGTATAATAGAAGTGGTTCCTCTTGCATACATGAGAGGCCGGACATTGAATGATTCTTTTATTGTCCTGGATGAGGCACAGAATACCTCACCGGAACAGATGAAGATGTTTCTTACAAGGCTGGGCTTTGGTTCAAAGATGGTTATAACCGGTGATATAACACAGATAGACCTTCCGCAGGACCGGAAGTCGGGACTGGTCCTCGTAAGGGAAATTTTAGAAGGAATTGAAGGAATCGAGTTTTCTTTCCTCACTTCACTCGATGTTGTGAGGCATGAGCTGGTACAAAAGATAGTTGATGCCTATAAGATTTTCGATGACAGGGAAAATACAGGTCAATAATATTATATGTATTGCGCGGTCTGATGATGTCAAAAAATGGTAAAAACCTGGAAAAATTTGAATCCGGAAAAGAAATAGGAAAATTAAGGGATTTTTTCATAAAGTACTTTTCGCCCGGAAGGAAATTTGCCCAGAGGTTATATATATTTATAATAACTCTCGGACTCATAGTTGGGTTCCTTGCATACAGCTATTCGCCGGATATTGGAATAGAGCTGGGAAGACCCAGCCCGAGGACCATTAAAGCCAACAAGGGAATTGAATTTGAGGATACTTTAAAGACGGAAGAAGAGAGGAACAAAAACGAGGCCGAGGTAGAAGATGTATATGCATATGACATCGATGTATTAAATGGTGAAGAAGGTGCCCTCTACCAGGTCAGATACTTTTACATGCTGGCAGGTGTTGTACAGAAGAAAGACGATAAGTCAGCGGAAGAAAAAATCGACTACCTGACCAATCTTCTGGGCAATGAATATCCTGAATTCATAATTGAAGCAGTCCTGAAATTACCCCCGGAAGAACTGAATATGCTCATGGAAAAGACCCTGGGTATTTCCCGGGAGATAATGAAAGAAGAGATAAAGCCTACCAGGCTGGATTTCGCAAGGAGTGAGGCGGCCTCAATGGTTGAGCTTGATAAAGACCTTTCTCCTGCTGGTGCGAGCATTGTTAATGCGGTACTGCAGAAAAATATACAGCCAACAGCGGTCTTTAATCCAGGAGCTACTGAAAAAGCCCGTAAGGAAGCAAGGGAAAATACTCCTCCTTACATGGTCACCATACCGGAAGGCCAGACGATAGTATTTGAGGGAGAAATAGTAAACGAAAACGATATCCTGATATTAACAAAACTCGGCCTTCTCCAGCGTGAATTTAACTGGACCAGGCTGCTGTATATATTGTTTATATGTTCCATTACACTTTTCCTGTTTGGTTTCTATCTTTTTAAGTATAACAGGGATATTTACGAAAACATAAAAAAAGTGCTTATAAATGCCCTTATGCTGGTTTTATTTACCGGCATAATAAGGGCGCTGACAGTACTTTCATCTGTACATCTTAATTTTTGGAATTATCTTTTCCCTGTTATGGCGGTGTCACTGATAAGCACAATATTGTTTAATGCAAGAATAGGGATAATGCTGACTCTCTGTCTGGGAATATTTGCCGGGATCGCCACGGATTTTGATTACAGTATCACTGTTGCCTACATACTTGGCGGTATTTTTTCCACCTATATGGTTTCGAAAGCGTCCCAGAGATCAGAAGTCATGAGGGCAGGTTTTATCAGTTCACTGGTTCTTGCATTTTTATTTCTTACAGTCAACCTTATTGGAGGTGAGGTGAGGACTGTCGTCCTTTATACGGTAATGGGACTGGTAAACGGGATTTTCAGTGCTATTATAGCAATAGGGCTGCTGCCCTTTATTGAATCCACTTTCAATATTGCAACTGCCATGAGGCTTCTGGAACTGTCGCACACGGACCAGCCGCTGCTTAAGAAGCTGCTTATCAATGCACCGGGGACATACAACCACTCACTCCTGGTGGGGCATCTTGCGGAAAATGCAGCAAAAGCAATTGGTGCGGACTCGCTTCTTGTCAAAGTTGCCGCGCTGTACCATGATCTTGGTAAAATGAAAAGGCCGGAATATTTTTATGAAAACCAGGGGGAAATTGAAAATGTGCATGACAGGTTGAACCCTTCCATGAGCAGGAACATAATTGCCAGCCATATAAAGGACGGTGTAGATATGGCTATCAGGGCAAAAATACCAAAGAAAGTGCTTAATGTGATTTCACAGCATCATGGAAATTCACTGATATCATATTTTTATGAAAAACAAAAGGGTAAGGAATCCGGCTCAAATGGTTCAATCAATGGTTTAAAGGGACATTTCAGGTATCCTGCAAGAAGGCCGCAGAGCAGGGAAGCTGTTGTGCTTATGCTGGCTGATTCTTCAGAAGCCGCTGTAAGGTCAATAGACAATATGACTCCAAAAAAAATTGAGCAGATGGTAAATGATATAGTAAGCAACCGGATTGAAGATGGCCAGTTTATTGAATCAAATATCACTCTTAAGGAAATAGATACGATAAGGAAGTCCCTCATAGACGGATTAATTTCCATCTACCATTCAAGGATTTCCTATACAGAAGATGAGACAAACAAAAACCTCGTAAAATTTTCTGCCGGAAATAAATTAAAAAGCGGGGAGCAGTAAACTGGAAAGCATCGGGTGCAGCTGCAGATTAACTTTGAGTTGAAGGCTGTTCGTTGTAATATAAATTTTTTAAGGATTTTAAGGCATGATAGTAAACCTGTTTGACAACCGGAAACAGGAAGAGGAAAAGCTAAAATTTGACCTGGGTGTTATAAGGGAAGTTTCATATTATCTTGCCAGTAAATTCGAGAAGGATGACCGTGTCGAACTAAACATAATATTTACCGGCAGTGACCATATCCGTCAGCTTAACAAGGAATACAGGGGAATTGACAAACCAACGGATGTACTTTCTTTCTCTTATCTTTCCGAAATGGATACGCAGAATTCTGCCTTAAGTATTTTTACTGCAGGGGAAATAATCATATGCCCCGAGGCTGCCTGTGATAATTCAAAAAAAATTGGTAAGAACTGGAATGTTTTACTGGAGATCATATATCTTATAATACATGGAATGCTGCATATTTATGACTACCATCATTCGACAGAGAAAGATAGGATAAACATGGAACGTATGCAGCAGGGTCTTTTAAATGATGTGAGAAACACATTCAGGATTTGACCTAACTGCCACCCTGCCTGTATCCATGCATATCCACGACAAGAAATCTGTGGAAACCTTCTTGACATATATTGTAAAATTTACAATAGGTGTATTTTTTTATTTTAATCCGGCCAGCCCGATATGAAGGATTTTACAGTAGCAGAAATAACCTGTTTTGACCCGGTGCTCCTAAATGACCTGAAAGAGCTTGAAGTAAGAAATCTTGGCAGTGATGCTGCCATAAACCAGTGGGTTATCCCGGTAATAATAAGATACGGCAAGTTCATGGTAGTCCGGAGGACAGGAGACTCAAGAATAGCAGGTGTCTGCCAGGTCCTCCGCAGTTTTGATGAATGTAAAAAGGCTTTTATTCATTCATTCTATGTGGATAAGGGGTTCAGGAGGAAAGGCATAGGGAAATTATTACTTGAAAAGATGCTTGAAATTTTACAATCCTGTGGATTCGAAAGCGTGGAACTGACTGTAGATCCTTCCAATACCGCTGCAGTTAGATTATATAGTAGTTCCGGTTTTAAGAAAGCAGGGTCACGTAAGGATGAATACGGGAGGGGTATTGACCGGTACCTCATGAGATTTGAAATAAAGGAAAATTTTTATTAAAAAGGCAGGGTGATTAAAACGTTAACCAGGGAA
>JAFGDA010000162.1 GCA_016932375.1 Actinomycetota bacterium
CCGGTATATTTTATTTTTATTTTTTCAATATCATCAAGTTTTTTTGCTTCTTTTATTTCCCTTTTAAAACTCGATAGCTCTTCTTCTATTTTATTTTCAATGGATTTCAGATTAATTCCTTTTTCCATGGTATTAAATTTCTTTCAGGAAATATGTTTTTTTACCGTATCGGTCAGTTCCTTGAAAGCTGCCGGATCCTTTATAGCTATCTCGGATAACATTTTCCTATTAATTTCAATGCTTGCCTTCTTAAGGCCGTTTATAAATTCATTATACGAAAGACCATTTGACCTTGCTGCCGCATTAATCCTTATTATCCACAGTCTCCTGAAATTCCTTTTCCTGTTTTTCCTGTCCCTGTATGAATAACTCAAAGATTTTAATAATTGTTCTTTTGCTATCCTATAGCTCCTGCTTTTGGAGCCGTAATAACCGCTGGCCTCTTTCAAAACCTTACTGTGTTTTCTTTTTTTTACTACTCCCCTTTTTATCCTGGCCATTTTAACTCACACCTTTCTATTTTTTACCTTTCTTTCTATCTTCCCAAAAGCCTTTTTACTTTTTTAGTATCTGCTGCCGAAACTTCGGTACTTTTCCCTAGCCTTCTTTTCCTTTCGGCATTTTTCTTGGTAAGTATATGGCTTTTATAAGCTTTTTCCCTTATAATCTTGCCTGTGCCCGACAATCTAAATCTTTTTGCAGCACCTTTATGTGTTTTAATCTTTGGCATCTATAAAATCCTTCCTGAATATAAAAATTATATTTTTTCTAATTGTTATGGGTAATGTTTAAGAGGGAGATAGGATCATTATCATATTATATCCTTCCAATTTCGGCTTCAACTCTACCGCAAAATTACCGTTCAGATCATTTACCAGGTCATCAAGAACTTTCATTCCCAGTTCCTTATGGACAATTTCCCTTCCCCTGAACATTACCGTTATTTTTACCTTATTATTATTTTTAAGGAATTTTTCAACTTGTTTCCTTTTGGTATTTAAATCATTTTTATCGATCTTGGGTCTTATTTTTATTTCTTTAACTATAATTTGTGTCTGTTTCTTTTTCTTTAGTTTCTCGGATATCTCCATCTGGTATTTATACTTACTGTAATTCATTATTTTGCAAACAGGAGGCTTGCTGTCAGGAGATACTTCTACCAGGTCAAGCCCGCTTTCCTCAGCAATCGTCTGGGCTTCCCTTGTGGGAATTATGCCCACTTGCATGCCTTCCTCGTCAATTAGCCTTACCTCGGGTACCCTTATCTGGCTATTAATTCTTATTTTTCTTTCGATGAAAGTCTCACCTCCGGACCCTTTTTAAAAAAATAGGTAGATAAAACCATCTACCTATTTATTAATAATCTTACCTTGAACCAGATAAGCTAGCTTTCGCCGCAATCTGGTGAGAAATAGATGATTTCTACTTTTAAATTATTTATTATTTAATTTTAATTAACCACGGAATTATACTAATAATAATTATTTTTGTCTATTATTCATTTACGCTGGATGATTAATTCTTTTCACCCTTTTCTGAATACCGATATATGATTATAAAGTATAATAGATTTTTTGCTTATTAACCTGTTGCTATCTCTTCTTCCATTGGCTCATATTCTTCAGTCCATGCCTTGTCTGCTATTTTCTTGTAATCCTCAGCGTATTTGTCAAGAGGCCTTGCAAGGCAGCCGACGATTGTTTCAGCTCCCTCATGAGTCGGATAAGCGCCCGTTTCTGCGACAATTTCCCTGAGCACCTGCGGATTATCTATTATGGTACACGGCCTTAAATGATTTTCCGTATAGGGCTGCCTTTTTTTAAATGCCATAAAGAAATCGGAAGTAAGTATCTCTATTAAGCTTTTTTCCTTTGCGTTATCAGCTGCAAAGTGGACAAATACACACGGTTCAACGTCTCCGTTGACATTTATATGCAGATAGTTTTTACCTCCCGCCATGCATCCGTTGACCAGCGGGCCATCGTTCCAGAAATCGGCAACTATAATGTTTTTGTTTCTCCTTATCTCAAGTATCTTCTTTCTTCTGTAATCCCTTTGTTCCGGAGTAGGCATTAGTTCCATATCGGGCTCTTTGCCTATTGGTATATAGTTGAAATACCACCCGATAAAAGCGCCCTTATTTACAAACAGGTCGGTAAATTCATCGCTTACGACCAATTCGTTATTCGATCTTGTTGCAGTGACAGAATAGCCAAATAATACCCCGTTTTCCCTCAGAGCGTCCATTGCATTCATTATCCTTGTCCAGGTACCTTTGCCCCGTCTTGCTTCTGTTTCTTTTTCGAATCCTTCGACGCTTATGCAGGGAACGGCATTTCCGAGTTCGGCAAGTTTTTTAGCGACTTTATCGTCTATTAACTGTCCATTGGTATAAATTTGGAAAAATGATTCATTGTGCCTCTCGAGAAAATCATAAAGGTGTTCCCAGCAGAAAGGCTCCCCTCCTGTTATAACAAAGAAATAAAGCCCTATATCGTTGGCTTCTTTGATGATACGGTTGCAGACATCATAAGGAAGGTCATTCTTTTTGGAATACTGCCACGCATAGCAACCGTAACATTTTAAATTGCATGACATTGTAGGGCTCATAACCAGCAGGTTCGGGGGATTAAACCCGTATTTTTTGGCGAATTCCAATCTCTTAGGCTGTCCCTGGATCATGGCATTATTGATAAGGTTCATTACTACTTTTTCCCTTACACTTGGGGAAACACTTTCTGCAGCTTTCTTCAGATTGACCAAAAGATTTTCGAGAAAGTCTCTTTCTTCCTTGTTTTTGCTCCTGTAGACTCTTCCTTTTACGAGTGAAAGCCATCTCTCATCAGAAATTTTCGGGAGCACTTTCAACACACCCTTTATTGCAGTTTTCGTGGTGTACAGCTTTACTTTTTCTTTTAATGTCATTTTTGCCCCTTAGATATATGTGATAAATATTATTTTAATATAATTATTATTAAAGTAATAATGCCTGCAAATAATGCCTGCAATAAATTATAAAACTTTTAAATAAAAAATAAAGAACAAAAAAATTTTCGGCATATTATAGGCTAATATGTTACTGATCTTGTTTTAACTGCATTATTAAGTATCTCAAGAAACCCTTCGGCCGTTATTTCCCGTATGTCCCCGCCGGTTTTCCGCCTGATAGTGACAGTACCGGTTTCCTCTTCATTCTTTCCCAGTATTATCATATAAGGTATTTTCCTTAACTCCGATTGCCTTATTTTCTTTCCCAGTGATTCAATCCTGTTATCGATTTCTACCCTGCACCCGCTTCGTTGTAATTTGCAGAATATTTCACTGCTGTATTTATAGAATTTATCGGAAATGGGGAGTATTATTGCCTGCACCGGCGCAAGCCATGGAGGGAATTTGCCTCCGTAATGTTCAATCAGTATTGCCATAAATCTTTCAATGCTTCCCAGGACTACCCTGTGTATCATAACCGGTCTGTGCCTCTGATTGTCTTCTCCCATATATTCTATGTCAAATTTTTCAGGCATTGCAAAATCAAGCTGTATGGTTGCGCATTGCCAGCTTCTCTTAAGGCAGTCTTCGATATGGAAATCAATTTTTGGCCCGTAGAACGCTCCTTCGCCCTCATTTATTACATATCCTATATTCCTGCTATCCAGCACTTCCTTCAATATTTTTTCGGCATTATCCCACATTTCATCCGTTCCTATGCTCTTGGGGGGTTTGGTCGAAAGTTCCAGACGGTATTTTTCGAACCCGAAAACCCTGTACATCCTTTCTATCAAGTCAATTATAGATGAAACTTCGTCCCTTGCCTGGTTTTCCATACAGAATATATGCGCATCATCCTGGGTGAAATTCCTGACCCTGAAGAGCCCGTGCAGTACACCAGATTTTTCATGCCTGTGGACTATTCCCAGCTCTGCATATTTTATGGGTAATTCACGGTAAGAATGCTGGTTTGATTTATATACTATGATGGTTCCGGGGCAATTCATTGGCTTTACCGCATAGTCAGAATCATCTATTTTAACAAAATACATATTTTCCTTATAATTTTCCCAGTGTCCTGAATTTTCCCATAATTCCCTGTTAAGGATTATAGGAGTACTTACTTCC
>JAFGDA010000163.1 GCA_016932375.1 Actinomycetota bacterium
AGTCAGGATTATAACAGATTATTTATAAATTTGTTAGAGAATAATGCTAATTTTTTTATATTTTTATAAAAAAATTAGCATTATCTAAGGTATGGACTGACTCTGTCATAAATCATTAATACTGAAAATATTTAGAAAAACAAACAATGATTTTTTGTATTATACATGCGTATATCACATTAGTTACTGTTTTAGTTTCAGGGAATCAAAAGAATCGAAACCCGGCCTAAGGAAATGGCATCCAGCAGAAAATAACATTTAAAAAACGATATGGAATGAAGATAAAAACAGATTATATATGTAACCAGATATGGTTCTGGCTATCAGATATAAACGGATATAATATTATGATGGCCATGTCAGCCTTTCCTGCACTCATCACAGAGCCCTGTAAAAAGCACCTGGTAATTGTCTACCTGGAGTTTGCAATTTTTCAGGATATTCTCCTCGGCCCTGTCCCTTAAACGGATCTTTAGAGAGCTGTTAAGACATTCGTTATTGGCAATTATCTTTCCACAATTATTACATATCATATAGACAAAAGCATGTTTGTAACAATCCTTGGAAAGCATGTAATATGTCTTGTCGCTCCCAAAAACCACCCTGCATATTATCCTGAGTTTTGTCAGCAGGTCAAGTGTCCTGTAAACTGTCGCAATACCTGTATCAGGATGGTCCTTCTTTATTTTCATATAGAGACTGTCAGCATCATAGAGTCCAGGAGATTCCCCCAGCATCCTTATAATGACTTCCCTCGTCCTTGTGAGCTTATAACCTGCCTTAAGGAGCTTCCCAATTGAAAACTCGATATGATCATCATTATCTATATTATCAGCTACTCTTGCCATAAAAATCACCGATAATATTAATAGTAATAATTGTTACTATTATCATAATATATGATTTTGGGGAAAAATCAACAGTCAATAAACTGCCTGTGTCAATAAATTACCTAAAGGTAATAAGAGGTTTTAAAATTGCCATTCAATTAAAGAACCGGGTTCGAGGAAAACTTTAACTGTACAGGAATTAAAAGGTATTATAAATCACCTGCCTGAGGTATTCTGTCCATACCATAATTTGAAGGGAATACCCCCGTTGGACATATATCCACACATTCCATGCAATCAACACAATATTTGAAATAAGAAGATTCGGGAATGAATGATACTTTTCTATCTATGCCCCTGCCTATGAAGCCGACAGCATTATTCTTTTTTACTTCATTGCAATGCCTTACGCATAGACCGCACAGTATGCAGTAATTATCTTCTTTATGATATCTTGTGCTGGTAATCGAATATTTTTTTGCAAGATCCCTTATCTCAGGATTAAAAGGGAACAGCGCCATGTATAGCTCCACAAGATTTTTCCTTACCTGTTCCACTTTTGGGCTTTCCGTATTTACAAGCAGGCCTTCCTCTACCTGATAACCACAGGAAGCCACTATCTTCGACCTGCCGTTTTTTTCTATTTCTACTATGCAGAGCCTGCAGGCTCCATATGGTTTAAGGTCCGGATGATAACAGAGGTTGGGGATATGTATGCCTGCTTCTTTAGCAGCTTCAAGTATGGTTATACCTTCATCCGCCTGGATTCCATTGCCGTTTATAACCAAATTAATCTTTGTTTTTTTGCTATCCTCTTTTAATTTATCCATGCTCTTAACCATCCTTTCAATTTGCCTGAAGGTATAAACCTGTATAAAGTCCAAACCTCTAAGGCTTAATTATATTTTATGAAACTCATCAGTTTAGGTGTTTTTTCAACCGTTCTTTTTTTCCTATCATCAATTTTTTGATAAAATCAACAGGCATGGCTTAAACAATACCACCCGTCATACCGATTTCTGATTCCGCCATGATTTTTTCTTTAACCTTCCCTGTCTCCTTACTTATAGCCTGGTATTTCTGGGGGCATACTTCCAGGCAGGTTCCGCATTTTATGCATCTGGCCTGGTCAATTATATGAGGCTTTTTAGTTTCTCCCTCAATTGCCCCGGTTGGACACGCTCTGGCACAAATACCACAACCTTCGCATTTTTCAGGATCAATTACATACTTTATCAGGGGTTTGCATACCTTTGCAGGGCACATATTATAATATATATGCGCTTCATATTCCTCCCTGAAATATTTAAGAGTTGTCAGGACTATATTGGGGGCGGTAGCACCGAGTGCGCACAGGGAAGCCCCCTTCATCATTATTGATAAATCCCCCAGTAGTTTAAGATCCTCTTCCTTCCCATTTCCTTCCATTATCCTGTTATATATATACAGCATCTGCCTTAAGCCTTCACGGCAGGGGACACATTTTCCGCATGACTCCCCTGATAAAAATTTCAGGAAATAATGGGCTATATTGACCATGCAATCCGTCTCATCCATAACTATCATACCGCCGGAACCCATCATTGAACCTGCCTTGTCGAGCTCATCAAAATCCACAGGAAGATCAAGCAGCTCTTCCGGTATTACACCTCCGGATGGGCCCCCTGTCTGGACTGCCTTGAATTTTTTCCCGCCTCTTATTCCTCCGCCTATTTTGAAAATTATATCCCTCAGGCTCGTACCCATTGGTACTTCCACGAGACCTGTATTTTTTACCTTTCCTACAAGTGAGAATATCTTCGTTCCTGGGTTTTTAACTGTACCCATACCTGTAAACCAGCCCGCGCCGTTTTTTATGATAAGCGGGACATTTGCCCAGGTTTCCACATTATTCAGATTGGTTGGCTTTCCCCACAGACCGCTGACTGCCGTCCTTATATACTTAAGTTTTGGCTCTCCAACTTTTCCTTCAATTGCAGATACAAGGGCACTTGATTCTCCTGAAACAAAAGCCCCGGCCCCTCTATGGACCTTTACATCAAAGTCGAATCCGGAACCAAGGATATTCTTACCGAGGAAGCCATATTCCCTCGCCTGTTCGATTGCGGTATTGGTATTTTTAACAGTCTGGGGATATTCCTGTCTTATATATAAATAACCCTGGCTTGCGCCAATGGCATATGCCCCTATGATAAGGCCTTCCAGGACACTATGTGGATTGCCCTCAAGTATGCTCCTGTCCATGTAAGCACCAGGATCGCCTTCATCAGCATTTACAATTACATACTTTTGTTCGGCCGGGGCATTCTTTACAGTATCCCATTTAATACCTGCCGGGAATCCTCCGCCTCCCCTTCCCCTGAGGTTTGCCTTTTTTACCTCATCTATTACTTCACCGGGTGTCATTTCATTCAGTGCTTTTGCCAGGGACTGATAACCACCAAGTCCAATATAGTCTTCTATTTTCGAGGGATCAATTTCCGGGTTATCCTTAAGTATTATTTTTTCCTGGAATTTATAGAATGGAATATCTGGAGCTTTTGCAATTCTTTTTCCCTGCTCATCCGTGTAAACAAGCCGTTCAACAATTTCACCATCGATTGTTTTTTCCACAATTTCAGGAATATCATCAAGTGACACGCGTATATAACAGGTCTGGCCGGGCAAAATCATAATAACCGGACCCATTTCACAAAAACCGTGGCAACCGGTCTTTTTTACCGATATGTTTGCGGCCCTGTCCTTACCAGCGTTTTTTAGTTCTTTTTGAAGCGCAGAGAAAAGTTTGCCTGAACCAAGTGCCTTGCATCCGGGTCCGGAACATACTGATATTATTATCCTGTTGCCTGATTCCTTTTTAACTTTTTCTTCCCCTTCCATCAGGTCATCTAAAGAACTGTACTTAATATTTATAAGTTTTTCATCCATTGCTACCCCTCTACCTGAATTTATGATAATTAATACTTATCTGGATTACCTTTACGGCATCCAGTTTTACTTTCCACTGTTCCTTTTAAAATTAAATTTCCAGATCCATTGAAATGCACCTTAAAAATACCCGGCTGAAGCATGCCTAATCCAGCGAAGACAACATCTTTTTTAATTCAACAGATGATGGGTTACTATAATACTTGTTATCAAGCATCATTACCGGACCAAGTGCGCAGCATCCGAGACAATTGACTGTATCAAGGGTAAACTTATAATCTCCAGTTGTATCACCGGGCTTTATCCCGAGCACATTCACTATCCGTTGAAGAAGGTTCATGGCCCCTCTTACATGACATGCTGTACCAAGGCACACTACAATAGAATGTTTTCCCCTGGGTTCCAGGCTGAAAGATTTGTAGAAGGAAGCAATTGAGTAAATTCCTGTCAGGGGTATATCCATTCTGGTTCCCAGATAATGAAGTACATGTTTTGGCAGCCAGTTATATTTTTCCTGGACGTCAAGCAGTATTTGTATGAGGTTGCTCTTCTCGTACGCATGTTTCTCCAGAATACCATCTATTCCTGCTAAATCTTTCACGATATCTTCCAATTCCATCTCCTTTTCTCTTTTTAAATTATTCAAATCTTTAAGCCACGCCGACATCCTGGCTTCCATTTTCCTTATCCCGGTTATTCCATCAGGATTTACCGGTACCGGTCCATCTGAGCCTGTATTAATTCCCATAAATTTCTGCTCAATACCATTTTCTTTTGGAAACATATTTTCATATTTCCGGCTACCGGAGCTACTTATATAACCATGAATGGAATCCCCTTTTGCTGTTCCCGTGTCCCTTTTTGGGGTATTTTTAAGCCTGTATTTTACTTTATTATTTTCAACTGAAGAATTTATAATGACACCGAGGTCTTTTAAAAGGTTTAAAGTGCGGTATATTGTGGCTATCGCAGCTTTACCGCCAACCATCCGCTGGATTTCTTCCGCATCATATTCACCCGGGTTTTTTAGAATTGTTTCCAGTATTGTTTTCCTGGTTCCAGTAAGCCTTAAACCGGTTTTTTTTATCTTATCCTGCCAGAAATAATATGAACTTTCCAACTTTACTGTTTCCCACTTATTGATAATGATACTGATAATGATACTGACTATCATTATAATATGACTTTGTAGCAATCCTGTCAATTATTTTTTCTAATATTTTTTTTACCTGTTTTCTAATGCTTTTTCATTGAGTGTAAAACCATACAGGCGCCAATAAACAT
>JAFGDA010000164.1 GCA_016932375.1 Actinomycetota bacterium
TAATCCGTGCCCCCGTCTCTTCTATAAAGTCAGTGTTGTAATCTGGCATTTCAGGTAAGTATAATAAAATATTTTAAATTCGGGGGTTTCATGCATTTTCTATTGACGGAAGAACAAAAGATGATTGTTGACATCTGCCGGCAGATTGTGGAAGAGAGAATAAAACCTGTGAGGGCGGAACTGGATGAGACCATGGAGTATCCATGGGAAATAATAAAAGAGATTGCTAAAAGTGACCTTTTCAGGCTCTTTGTGCCTGAACAGTACGGTGGAATGGGTACAGGGATTTTTGAAATATGCCTGGCTTCAGAAGAGCTTTCGAGGGGGGATTTAAGTGTGGCCACTTCCTATGCCGCATCCGGACTTGGTTTCATTCCCATTATGATAGCAGGCAACGAAGGGCAAAAAAAGAAATATCTGCCACAGCTTGCTGCAGGGGAGAAACTCGCAGCTTTTGGCCTGACTGAGGCTGAGGCGGGCAGCGACGCAGGTGGAATCAGGACCAGGGCCATAAAAGATGGTGACTTCTATGTGCTGAATGGTACAAAGCAGTGGATAACCAATGGTGGCGAAGCTGACATATATACTATTTTTGCAGTTACCAATCCGGAAAAAGGCATAAGAGGTTCCAGTGCATTCATAGTGGAAAAGGGCACTCCTGGATTTGAATTTGGTAAAAAGGAAAATAAGATGGGGATGAGGGCTTCGGCTACGAGGGAACTTATTTTTACTGATTGCAGGGTGCCTGTGGAAAATCTACTTGACAGGGAAGGAATGGGTTTCATTATTGCCATGAAAACCTTTGACGAGTCCAGGCCTGCTGTAGGGGCACAGGCAGTTGGAGTGGCACAGGGAGCGCTCGAAGAAGCTCTAACATATTCAAAGGTAAGGAAGCAGTTTGGTAAAACCATATCATCATTCCAGGCAATACAGCACATGCTTGCGGATATGGCAACCGGCATCGAAGCTGCAAGGGCACTTGTCTATCACACAGCAAGGGTTATAGACAGCGGGGAAAAGAATGTCGCGCGGCTTTCGGCAATGTCCAAGTTGTTTGCTTCGGATGTTGCCATGAAAGTTGCAATCGATGCGGTACAAATACTGGGAGGATATGGTTACATGAAAGAATATCCGGTGGAAAAGATGATGAGGGACGTAAAAATTACCCAGATATATGAGGGGACCAACCAGATACAGAGGGATGTGATTGCGCTGGATATGATAAAGAGGGGCGTAATTTAAACAAATTAACCGGGAAGGTGATAAAAATCAGGATAGCAGTATGTATAAAACAGGTTCCGGGGACAACCGGGATAAAAATAGACCCGGAGACAAATACACTTGTGAGGCATGGGATAGAAAATATCATCAATCCTTTTGATTCCTATGCACTTGAAGAGGGCGTGAGCCTGAAGGAAAGATTGATGCAGGATGGGTTTTCAGGGGAGATAGAGGTAGTTGCCCTTACAATGGGTCCTCCCCAGGCTGAACAGGTCCTTAAGGAAGCCATATCTACTGGGATAGACAGGGCGATACTTTTATCCGACAGGGCATTTGCAGGTGCAGATACCTGGGCAACAGCACTGACATTAAGCAGGGCCATCCAGAAACTGGAGGATTGCAGGCTGGTTATATTTGGAAAGCAGACTCTTGATGGGGATACCGGCCAGGTGGGTCCTGAATTTGCCCAGCAGATGAATATTCCTTTTACAGGGTATGTGAGCAGTGTCCAGGAAATATCAAAAAACAGGATCAAGGTAAAGAGGCTTATGGAGGACCGCTACGAAATAATCGAATTGAAGCTCCCTGCTGCCATATCTGTAAACAAGGACATAAACACTCCACGTGTGCCATCCCTGAGAGGGAAGTTAAAGGCAAAAAATACTGCTGTTCCTGTATGGGGCATTGGGGAACTT
The DNA here is from genome assembly GCA_016932375.1 of Actinomycetota bacterium. Taxonomy (GTDB): domain Bacteria; phylum Actinomycetota; class Humimicrobiia; order Humimicrobiales; family Humimicrobiaceae; genus JAFGDA01. The sequence goes on from JAFGDA010000164.1 coordinate 1,917, forward strand.
GGTGCAGGGGAAGATGAGGTGGGTCTTTCAGGTTCCTATACCCGGGTAGTAAAGATATTCACTCCCCGTACAGAGCATGAGGTTCAAATGATAGAAGGCACTCCGGGGGAACAGGCCGAAAAATTATACGGTAAACTAAAAAATCTCAACATAGTTGGCGGGGGAAGGTAAGCTGAAATGGAGATAACTGTAAATGAAAAGACCTGTACGGGCTGCAGCCTGTGCCAGAGGGCATGTCTTTATGATGCTATTGAGATATCAGGCGGGAAAGCCCATATAAATGAAAATTGTGTATTCTGTGGAGCATGTGTTGAAGCCTGTAAATACGGTTCTATTGAGCTTACGGGACCCCGGGAAGAAAAAAAGGATTTTTCGGGTTACAGCGGTGTATGCATATATCTTGAGTTCAATGAAAAACAAATTGCCGATGTGGGTCTTGAACTTGTTAGCGAAGGAAGGAAGCTTGCAGATAAACTGGGTGTGCCGCTTTCTGCGATAGCAGCAGGCAGTGGTATTGAGCAGGATGCTTTGCTATCTTTTCAGTATGGCCTGGATAAGCTTTACCTTATAGATGACCCTGTTTTTAAACATAATGTTGATGATATATTTGCCAAAGTTCTTGTACAGGTTATTTCCAGATACAAACCCGAAATATTCCTCGCGGGAGCAACGTCGTTCGGAAGAACACTTGTCCCTAAAGTGGCGGCCATTTTGAAAACAGGGCTCACCGCTGACTGTACGGGACTGGCGATAGATGATGAGGAAAAAATACTGCTCCAGACCCGGCCCACTTTTGGTGGTAATATCCTGGCTACCATAATAACAAGGAATGCAAGGCCCCAGATGGCAACTGTCA
>JAFGDA010000165.1 GCA_016932375.1 Actinomycetota bacterium
AGGATTTTAATTAGTTTTGAGGTTTTATGTCTAAGTCTTTAAAAAAGAGCCTGGATATATTGGAAATTATAGCGAATAGCAAGGATCCATGTGGTGTGACTGAGATAGCCAACCTGATCGGGCAGGATAAAAGCATAGTGTATAGGATTCTTAATACTTTTAGAAGCAAAGGATACATTGACCAGATTGAGGAGACGAAAAAGTATATTCTGGGTCTAAAGTTCTTTGAATTGTGTGATAAGCTGCAAAAAAAAATGGATATAATCCAATTGGGAAGAAAAACTCTGGAGAAACTTTCTGAAGCATCGGGTGAATCTGTACATCTTGCTGTTCTTAAAAATAGCAGGGTTATATATATAGACAGGGTTTCGGGTAGAGAAATAGTAGGTATTCATACAAGTGTCGGGGACAACGAGCCTTCATATTGCACTGCATCAGGTAAGGCTATTTTAGCATTTCTAACTTCGAAGGATCTTGAAAATGCCCTGGATAAAATCAAAGAAAATGGATTAAAGAAATATACAAAAAATACAATAAGTTCAATACCCGGCTTACTTTCAGAGCTGGATAAGGTCAGGTTAGCTGGTGTTGCCTATGACGTGGAAGAATTGTATAAAGGTGTTAGATGTATAGCAGCTCCTATATTAAATTATAAAAATAAGGTAATTGCATCAGTCGGGGTATCAGGGCCATCAAGCAGGGTTAATGAATCCAAGATAAAAGAGATTTCAGAGATGGTGTTGGAAGCTGGAAAGAAAATATCAAGGCTAATGGGCAGCAATATATAATTTTTTTTTCCAATTTTTAGTAACCTTGTTGAATATATAACAACCCTGAGAAATTTTAATTATTTTTAATAGTATTAATTTAAGCGGAGGACGATTTTGGAAAAAAATATAGCAATGTTAAATAGCAGGTTGAAAAGAGCTAAAGAAATAAAAGAATCAGGCAATGTAAGAGCTGCCGTATATGGAGGGAAGCTAAAGCAATTTGATGATGTTACTTTATCCGAAGCCCTTGTCCTGGGCCTGCTAAATCAGGGGGTGTCTAAATATATAGGAGTTTTCGGCCATGGTTCCATAGATTTAGGTGAAGTATTAAGAATATATGAAGAATCAGGTCTTGTGAAGATGTTTAATGTAAGACATGAGGTCGAGGCAGCTCATTGTGCTACCATGTTAAAATGGCATTACAATGAAACCTCAGCAGTGGTAACTTCTATAGGTCCGGGAGCTTTGCATGCTTTTGCAGGGTCACTGTCTTCTGCTTCAAATGGAATTGGGGTGTATCATATTTATGCTGATGCCACTACTCATGACGAGGGGCCTAATATGCAGCAAATACCAAAAAGAGAGCAGGATTTATTTGGCAGATTAACTAATCTGATGGGTAAATCCTATACCTTACATACCCCTGAGTCAGTTTTTACTGCTCTCAGGCTGGGGCAGGCAACAGTTTTTAATCCATATTTTGCTTCACCCTTTTATTTTTTACTGCCCATGAATATCCAGCCTGCAGTAATAAATAACCTTAACTTTCTTGAGCTGCCAGAAAAAGCCGATTTTCCCAGAAGCATCTGCAGTTCAGAGAAAGCTTTTAAAAATGCAATTCAATTGATAAAAAGTAGCAAAAAAATGGTTATCAAAGCTGGCAGGGGAGCCGTGGGTTCAGGAAAAGAGATTTCCCTGCTTGCCGACCTGATTGATGCTGTTATTGTTACAGGGCCCAATGTATCCGGCATTGTTCCTTATGATAACAAGAGGAATATGACTGTAGGGGGTTCAAAAGGTTCAATATCCGGAAATTATGCCATGAATGAAGGAGACCTTATTATCGTCATCGGTGCGAGGGGGGTTTGCCAGTGGGATTGCTCTGGAACAGCATGGGAAAATGCTAAAAATATCATAAATTTCAATTCGGATACATATGATGCAAGTCATTACAATAATTCGGTCCAGATTATAGGTGACGCCAGTGAAAATCTAAAAAGTTTCATAAGGCTATTAGAGGAGCAGGGATATAAGGATCGGCCTGAAGAAAATATTTCAGGCTGGTTAAAGAAAAACATGAAGAATAAAAAGAAGTGGGATCTGTATAAATTGGAAAGATATAATAATCCGGTTATTTATGATAAAAAATTTGGGAAAGAAATACTGACACAGCCTGCAGCTATAAAGATTGCATGTGATTTCGCGGCTAAAACAGGAGCCATAAAATATTTTGATGCAGGGGATGTCCAGGCAAATGGATTTCAAATAGTAGAAGATTCAGATCTGGGCCAGACATATACTGATACCGGTGCATCATATATGGGTTTTGCAGTCAGTGCCTTATTGAGTGGTTCTATTGCTGACAATGGAAAATATTGTATCGCCTTTACTGGAGATGGTTCTTTCATGATGAATCCCCAGATTTTAATTGATGCAGTTCAGCATAAATTGAGATCCATGATAATAATATTTGATAACCGGGCAATGAGTGCAATTACAAACCTTCAGGTTGACCAGTACAAAAAAGATTACAAGACAGATGATAATGTTGAAGTGGATTATGTCAGGCTTGCCAGTGCGATAAAAGGGGTAAAAGGGATTTATGGTGGGCACAATCCGGATGAATTTAATAAGGCCCTGGAGGCTGCTTATGGACATGATGGCCTGAGTGTTATCCATCTTGTGGTTTATAATGGTGAAAATAAAATGGGTGGATTGGGTGCTTTTGGCAATTGGAATATTGGGATCTGGTGTGAAGATGTCCAGAACCTTCATCACCGGCTCGGTTTCTGAAGTGGAATGCTTTAATGGAAAAATGAAAATTCTTAACAAAATGATAGCAGGAAAGATAATGAGATATGGTTTTATACAGTGAAGAACAAATTTTTAACCTTGAAGAAATATCCAGGAAATTAAGAATCAGATCCCTCGAAATGATTTACAAAAGAGGTGCCGGCCATCCCGGAGGATCATTATCAGCAGCAGATATAATAGCATCATTATATTTTTACAAGATGAAGATTGATCCCGGGAATCCTTTTATGGAGAACAGGGACCGCTTTATTTTAAGTAAGGGGCATGCAAGTGCGGTTCTTTATGCTGCACTGGCAATGAAGGGATATTTCCCGGAGGATGACCTGGACAATTGGGGACAGTTAAGTTGTCATCTCCAGGGTCATCCTGACAGGAATAAGACTCCCGGAGTTGATATGAATACAGGGACACTTGGTCATGGAATAAATATAGCAGCCGGCATGCTGCTTGGAGGAAGGTTAAAAAAAATAAATTTTAAAGTGTACGTACTTTTAGGAGATGGGGAATGCCAGGGAGGCATAATCTGGGAAGGGGCTATGACTGCAGCTAAATATAAACTGGGAAACCTGGTGGCAATCCTTGATTATAATAGAGTCCAGCTTGACGGATTTGTTAAGGATATAATGCCTCTTGAACCAATAGTCGAAAAGTGGAAATCATTTAATTTTGAAGTATTTCAAATTGACGGTCATAATATCAGGCAAATACTCGAAGCACTTGATGGAGCTGATAATATTCATGGAAAACCCGTCATGATAATTGCAAAGACGGTCAAGGGGAAAGGGGTATCCTTTATGGAAAATAATTGTTACTGGCATGGAACTGCACCCAATAAAGATCAACTCGAAACTGCAAAAAAGGAACTTTTAGAAAGAAATAAAAAATGACATACGATAAAAGAAAGATTGAGTCTGTCAGGGAGGGATATGGAAAAGCATTAGCCCTGTATGGTAAATTAAATGATAAGGTTGTTGTACTTGATGCTGATGTTTCAAATTCTACCCTGACAAAATATTTTGCTGAAGAATTCCCTGAAAGATTTTTCAATGTGGGCATAGCTGAAGCTGGAATGATAGATACAGCTGTCGGCCTGGCACTGGAAGGTTTTATTCCTTTTGCCAATGCTTTTGCATCATTGATTTGTTATAGAGCTCTCGAACAGATTCGTACATGTGTATCTTATTGCAACACAAATGTAAAAATTGCTGCCGGGTATTCAGGTATCTCGGATTATAAAGATGGTCCTACCCACCACTCAATATTTGACCTGGCAATTATGAGATCGATGCCTGATATGACTGTTTTGGTACCGGCAGACAGCGTTGAGGCTGGAATGATGGTAAAAGCAGCTGCAGAGCTCAATGGGCCTGTATACCTGAGACTGAGCAGGGCAGATATGCCGGTTATTTTTGATTACAGGCATAAAGTAAAAATCGGAAGAGGTGTTACCCTTGTTGAAGGAGAGGATCTTACTATCTGCTGTATGGGCACATTGCTTGGCAATTGCCTGGATGCAGCTGAAAAATTAAGAAGTTCGGGAATATATGCAGGGGTAATTGAGATCAGCACTTTAAAACCATTTGATTCAAAAATTATTGTTGATACCGCCATCAGGACCGGAGCCATGGTCACTGTTGAAGAACATAATATAATTGGAGGCCTTTACAGTGCAGTATCTGAATGCCTTATAAATAATAATATCTCAATACCTGTGGGACCTGTGGGTATTAAGGACCACTATGCCTGTACTTCATTGAATATAGATGACCTTTATGAATATATGGGATTATCAGTTGAAGATATTATAAATATATCTAAAAAGGTCATCAGGAAAAAGAGAAAGTAAAAACAAAAAAACGATAGGGGATAGAATGCGGATAGCAATTATAAATGAAGTAAGTGCAGCAGATAAAAACAGGGATATAATGTCTGCACTTGAAGGCAGGGACCATGAGTTTTTTAATATTGGAATGAAAACAAAAGAGGACAGGCCTGAACTGACATATATAAACACAGGCTTGCTGGCCGCCATTTTACTTAATTTAAAGAGGGTTGATTTTGTTATTGGTGGATGTGGAACCGGCCAGGGTTTTTTGAATTCAGTAATGCAGTATCCTGAAGTATTTTGCGGTCATATAGTATCTGCTCTTGACGCATGGCTTTTTGGCCAGATCAATGCGGGTAACTGTATTTCTTTAGCATTAAACCAGGGTTATGGATGGGCAGGTGAGATTAACCTGAGGTATATCTTCGATAGGCTTTTTAGTGACAGGTTTGGCTCAGGGTACCCTCCTGAGAGAAAAGATTCCCAGGCTGAATCAAGAAAAGTCCTTGCTAATATTTCTCAAATATCTCACCAAAAATTAGATTATATTATAGAAAATATTGATAATAGCATAATCAGGCCGGTATTGGATTTTCCAGGTATTTTGGATTTTTTGGATATTGATAATTTAGATGACCCTGCTTTAAAAAAAGTATTAAATTCAAGAATCAGTTGACTTTTTATTTG
>JAFGDA010000166.1 GCA_016932375.1 Actinomycetota bacterium
ATCCTTACAGTAGATAACCTCGTAAGCCTGATAGATAAAAGTAGCTCAGGCCTGTCCTGCGCATGGGAGAGGAACTCTACTGCCTGGCCCATATCCAGCTCGGTATATGAGGATTCCATGAGCCCGGAGGAAGATATTGCATATATAAAGGAATACCTAAAAGACAGGCTAACTATTCTTGATGATTATATCAACCATCCCCCCATAATCAAGATCGGGGACAGCTATGCACTCATAAACGAGGAGGCGCACACCATCTTCTGCTCCCTTCCTCCCGGGGCCGATACAGTCCAGGAGGTAAGCTGGGAATGCTGGCCAGGGGCTGAGGTTTATATGGAGCTGCTTTCTCTTGGAGAGATTGGCCTTTATAAAGATGATTTCAGTGAATATTCCGGAATAATGGCAAACGGCAGAAATACCGGTGAGATAACCATATATATAGACAATCCCAGGAAAGATGTAGAATACCCCGAGCTTAACCTGCTGGAGGAAAAAGTCCTGCTGAACGGATGGGCGCTTGACCCGGAATCAAAAGAAGGCACCGGGGTAGAAAGGATCCTTGTCTTTGACGGGCCGCAAACGAATAAGGAAAACTTCCTTGGTGAGGCTTCTTACGGGCTTTCAAGGCCGGATGTTGCGCAGCACTTTGGTAATGCGAATTATGAAAATTCCGGGTATGAACTTTGCATTAACACATTTCATATGGAAAACGGTAAACACGAACTGTATATTTATGTCTGTGATAAAAATGGCGGATACTCCCTGGAGATATACCCGATTGAAGTTGAAAACAAGAATAATGAGGCAGATGAAATAAAGGAATCAAAAACAGCAAAACTGGAAAACGGCGGGTATTATGATTTCGAAAATTTCATATATCACGGAAATTGGATTATCAATGATAAAGGAACTGAAAGAACATATGACTTCTGGCTTACTACCGGCGATGTTCCCATTGCGGTCATAGACACGAATAATCAGCTGATCAATAACCAGGATAAGATAAATGCGGAAGTAAAGATCATGTATCATGATTCAGGCGAAAATAATTTTATTAATGAAAATAACATTGATTTCACCGGCAGGCTGGGCATAAAGATAAGGGGTAAATCCTCGCAGGGATTTCCCAAGAAACAGTATTCGATAGAGATTGTGGATGATGAAGGAAATGATATGAATGTATCCCTGCTCGGAATGCCAAAAGAAGCAGACTGGATACTGGGCGCCCCTTATACCGATAAGACATTTATGAGGAACATGCTGGCATTCGAACTCAGCAACCAGATGGGTTATTATGCCCCGAGGACAAGGTTTGTGGAATTGTTCTTAAACGACAGGGAGGACCTTATCATGGAGGGCGGTTATGAAGGTATCTATATGCTTACCGAAAGGATAAAGCGTGATGATGACAGGGTCAATATACAGACCCTTGATGCGGATGATACCGATATATCCGGCGGATATATACTGGAGATATCCTCTATCGACAGGGTAAAAGAAAATGAATCCTCATTTACAACAGAGCGGGGTACCACATTTACCAATATATACCCGGATAAAAAAAGGATCACCGCCGAACAGAAGGAATGGATTTCAGGCTATATAAATGAGCTCGAAAAACTTATATATAGCGATGATTTCCTGGATGAAAAAGAAGGTTATGCACAGTACCTTGATACCGGCTCCCTGATAAATTATATGATTATAAATGAGTTATTTAAAAACCGCAGCCTTTTCTGGGAAAGCACTTATTTATATAAGGACAGGGGCGGAAAATTAATGGTGGGACCGGTATGGGATTTTGACCTTTCTGCAGGCAAAAAAGGATTGACCCCGGAAGCCAACAATACCCTTGGCTGGAGGTATGAAGACAAGTTATGGATAGAACAGATTTTCCAGGACAAAAAATTTGTCGGGGAATTTATAAAGAAATGGAATTATTTCAGGCAGGGCCCAATAAGTGATGAGAATATAGAAAACATAATTGATAGCAATGTTGAATTCCTGGAGGATGCCCGGATAAGGAACTACAAAAAATGGGACATACTCGGAAAGGGCGTGTGGCCAAGCTGCCCTCCCATACCTGAAACCTATGAGGAGGAAATAGATACTATAAAAAGCTGGTTTTTCGAGAGGACTGAATGGATTGATGAGAATATTGATTCCCTTTTAAATAACAAATAAGAAAAGATTAGAAATCAAATTCAAAGCTTTTTTAAAAAAGCATTTATTTCCTTTGAAAATAAGCTTATTACACCTGAAAACTTCTCTACCAACCTGTCAAGTCTTTCACTTTCCAGTTCAAACCCATAGATATTTCTAAAAAGATGCCGGAAGGCCAGGTATTCATCCAGTTCAGCAGCTAGTTTTTTTGAAATTACAGGAGGCCTTGTATTATTGATTTTTATAGTCATCTGGTACAGCAGTTTTTTATGCCATTGTTCGCCTGCAGTTATTCCACCATCTATTTCGCGTGCGATTAATTCGAAAATTCTCTCGCATACATTATAAAAATCATGGAGTATCGAACCCTTTGCACGTCTTAATGAATAACTGTTTCCATCACATTCAGATAACTCAGATCTCAGTTTTTTTATATTATTTAATTCCTCAATTACAAAGCTCGTTATTCCTTTTTTAGGATTTCTGTTCATACAACTTAATTCCTCTTTTATCAACTATATTCTTAAATTTCTCAGGCAGATCTTCATACGCTTTTATATCAAGATTGAATTCACTGTTTCTCAGGCAATAGCCGTAAGCTTTAAAATAATTATCTTCAAGGCCCTTGACCGCAAGGTCAATATCAGATGCTGAATCAAAATATTTCTTTTTCAATAAACTGCCGTATAATACCACCTCTTTTGCTCCGAACTTGTTCACCAATATTTTTGAAATATTTAATGCATCCATAAATGCGGCTTTTATATTTTTTTCCTGGATCCTGTCCTTTTCTTTATAAATATTTTCGATTATTCCCATTTTAAAAATCTTATAATATCAATTAATGGATAGTTTAAAATCATACCCTTTATAATTAAGAAAATAATAACATAAACATTGCAGAAATTTAATTTAAAGTCCCTGTTTTATTAATAACGTCATTATCTCCATTTTTAAACTATCTCTATATTTTCAAATTTTTTAAAATGCTCATCAAAGGAAAAGATTTTATTTATGCCGTTCTTTGATGAATGGCTGAATATATAAGCATCTACAAAATTCACATTAAGATCCCGATAGGCATCCAGCGCATCGAATACAATCTGCTTATTTTCCATTATTATGTTTTTTTTAAGCATTAAAACCTTAATCTTTTCACAGATTTCTTTTTTTGAAAGCCCAAATAACTTTTCAAGGACATAAACAAGTTCCGATAAAACCAGGTCACAGACATATAACCTGTATTTTCCTGATTCCATCTCATCAAAAAAAATAGAGACTTTCGCGGCCAGCTCAGGCGGTTCATCTGTCAAATAACGTAAGAATATGTTCGTATCAGCATATACAATATTACTCATTGATAACCTCTTTTGCATGCTCGGTCTGTGCAATTGATTCAATTTCCTTCCAGCTCTTTTTCTTATATTTATCAGGTATTTTTAATGAACCTTTCAGGGTTCCAAAAGATTTCATTTTTTCCATGATTATAAAATTATCTATAACCTTTACTTCCAGGTTGTCAGATTCCTTTAGTAGAAGCCTGTCCCTTACATCTTTTGGAATTGTAACCTGTCCCTTGCTTGTTATCCTGGTCTTACTCATTATTATGTCCTTTATTTATTTAATATATAGTATTTTATATGAAAAGTAAGGAATTGTATATAAATACTTACAGGGCTAAACTTCATATTGTTTAATACCGGGATTTAACCTGCAATAACTGGTGCAGCAGTCAGGTAGCCATAAGATTTAAAATACTTTAACCCTGGCTTTTATTTGCGCAGCCTGCCGGAGGTGAGCTTCCTGAAGGCCTCTACCGTTTCCTTTATGCTGTTATTCCAGGAAAAAACGTCTTCTACCCTCTGCCTGTTTTTGATGCCAAGTTCCTTTGCCTTATCCGGATTTTCTATGGCCCAGACCATTTTTCCGGCAAGGTTTTCTATCCTGTTACCGGCAGCATATATCCCGCCGTCACCCAGGAACCTGCGGTTGTTTTTCCCGTCGAAACAGACCACAGGAAGCCCTGCTCCCATGTAGTTTATTACCTTACCGCTTGCTTCCCCTGCCTTCTCCATTTTCGGCTCAACTGCCACGTCGCTTATAAGAAGGTAATCGGGGAGATCAAAGTAGTCAACCATACCAGTAAAATGTACATTACCCTGCACACCCAGCTCTTCTATCCTTTTCTTTGTCTCTTCTACGGGATATCCGACTATAAGGAAATGGATGTCACTTCTTTTTTTAAGCACCATCGGTATGGCATCAACCAGGTTCCAGATCCCTTTGGCTGCAAGCAGGGCACCTGTAAAGATTATAAGGGGAGCTTTTTCCGGTATGCCCAGTTCACCCCTGAAACCTTCTTTTGCCTGCCTGTTGAAAAAATCCGTATGGACGCCATCTATTACTACCTTTACCCTGTCCGGGTCAATCTTGAATCGCTCCTTTATAATGTCACCGTTTGAAACCGAGCTGCATATGAAAAAATCAGGCATCCTGCAGATGAATCTTTCAAAGCTGCGAAAAAACCATTTGAGGGGCCTTTTGCCTTTCAGCCAGTTAAAGGTATCCAGCTCATCGGTAAGGCTGCCCTGTACATCGAATACAAGGGGGATTTTGCCGAATGTCAGGAGGTATTTTATAAGGCCTCCAACAAATGCACCTTCATGAAGATGGCCGTATATGAGGTCGGGCTTTTCTTTAAAATAGACAGACGCCGCCTTAAAAAACAGGAGCATATCTATATAAAACTTATGGATTGAAGGTCCTGCTTCAAGCTTTTTGTACCAGGGGATATTGATTATCCTCCTTATATCCATGCCCTCGAGGTCACGTCCGTTATGGTATGTGCAGATTATGTTCTGGTAGCCGTATTTTTCAAGGGCTTTCATCTCTCCCAGAATGCGCATGTGGCAGCCCCTGTCTGCAAAGAAAGGGGTTGGGACGATATTTAAGATTTTCTTGCCTTCGATCTTTTTTCCTTTCAAGATTTTAATAATCCATAAATTTTTTATTTCTTATTGGTCCATGCCCTGCCAATCCCATATAAACAGTAAAACCCTGTCATTTCCTTTTTTATTAATGCACCTATGGGAGTAAAACTCCTGTCAATCTCCCATAAGCAGCAAAGATGTATCACTTATCATCATGCTGCTGCATTTAACCATATTGTAATCATCATGCCACTACATTTAAGCATATTGTGCATAATAATTGCATATATAATAATACAAGTTAAAGCCCGCCCGCTCAAAGGGATTTGTAATTCCTTTTAAACCAGTTATATGTCAATTTAAGCCCGTCCTCTATGGCTATTTCAGGCTCCCAGTCAAGGACTGCCCGCGCGAGGCTGCTGTCAAGCACGCTCCTTCTCTGCTCGCCTGCTTTAGCGGGCCCGTGAGTCTCTTCTGCTTCCTTTCCCGAGGCCTTTTTTAATATCCCAAAAAGGGTGACCACATCCGTTTCTACACCGTTGCCGATATTTACAGGACCTACATGGTCCGATTTAACTGCTGCAATATTTGCCCTTACAACATCGCCCACATAAGTGTAATCCCTCGTCTGCAGGCCGTCGCCGTTTATTACCGGATTGCCGCCTTCAAGCAGTTTGCGGGAAAAGATTGCAACCACTCCGGCCTCCCCTAAGGGGTCCTGCCTGGGCCCATATATGTTTCCATACCGCAGGGCTATATAACTTAAACCGTAAACCTTATAAAAATAATACAGGTAATTCTCGGTTGCAAGCTTTGCCACCCCGTAAGGTGAAATGGGAGCCGTGGGATGGGATTCATCTGCAGGGAAATATTTCTGCTCACCGTAAACGGTTCCCCCGGACGAGGCAAAAATTATTTTCCTTACCCCATGCATGTAACAGGTATTTATAACATTGAGCCCGCCCATTATGTTTATGTCAGCATCCATAAGGGGGTCTTCAACAGACACCCTGACTGACAGCTGGGCCGCATTATGGATCACAACCTCGGGCTTCTCTGCTGCAAAAACCCGGTCGAGCTTCTTTTCCCTGATATCAACCCTGTAAAATGCTGCATCTTGAGATATATTTTCCTTCTTCCCGCTTGAAAGGTTGTCCACAACGGTAACTTTGTGCCCCTGTTCCACCAGGCCGTCTACTACGTTTGACCCTATAAAACCTGCTCCCCCTGTTACCAGTATTTTCAAAGGATTCTCCTTACCGTTTGTTTTTCGAAATTAAAATATTCCTCCTGAAAATTTAAATAAAACCATTTATCCTGAATCCAAAAGTAAATTTTTTACACTGCATCAAGGAATATCCCGGGCTATATATATCCGGTAAATTATAATACATAATTAGATGTTTAAAAACCGCCTAATTTTCCTGGCTGTCTTATCCACCCTTCAAATCTTATCCGCCCAGTAAGTCTTTGGCGCTTCACTGCGTATTTTCCTGGCCGCCGCCAGGATCTCCCTCGTCATCCTGCGGTATTCCTTCATCACCTGCTGGATCTTCTTCCGTGCTGGAAAAAATATCCTCTGCATCCGCAGATTTATCTTCTTCGCCCTGTAAATCCACTTCCCCGCCTGTTGTTGCCGTTCCATCATCAATCAGGTCCGGGTTCCTTATAAGAGGTATGGACATATCTATGTCTCCATACATCTTTATACGTTTTCCTTCTATGAGGAACACTGCACCATCAATTCCCTGTATCCCGGTTATGGTATTAACTATTGAATAAATAATGTATTCATCAAGTATCCTTGTATCAAGGCTGTTTTCCAGGAATTCCCCCGACAGGTCAATTTCCGCCACTCCCTCACTGACCTTTGAACCTTTAAGCCTTGTGCCCGCAGGTATCACAGGAAAATGGTAGCTTTTGGCCGGACCCTTAAGAAGTTCGGCAACTGCATTGTTAAGTGCGTTCCCCGGGCTGCCTGCAATTATTGACCTTTCCTCTGCTACCAGTTTTTTACCCTCCCCGGTTGCAGCAAAGTAAATATTGATATTAATTCTTGAAGGATAAACCTCTGCCTGGTCCTGTGGCTGGTTTATGCGCTTAAAAAATGCAAGTATCTTCTGCCATGGAGAAAGGCTGCCCCCGGTTTCCGTATCTATGGATCCGGAATTTCCGCCCAAACTATCCGCTTCAGTCCCTGCCGGATAAGACGATTGCCCTGCTGCAGCTGCATCATCCTCCTCACCATAATTGCCATTATCAGGCACCCGGGATGCCTCAAGGGTGGCAACCGCTTCATCCTCCTCCTGCTTCTCATTCCGGTCAAGCAGGTTCCTTAAAAATCCGGGATTATCAATGCTGTAAAAAATAAAAAACCCGAGAGTAAAAATAAGGATTACCACAAGGACGGACCTTGCCATTAAGGCTTTCCGGCTTTTTTTCCTTCTTTCTTTTTCGGTAATCCTTCTAAAACTCATTTAAATAATAAAGATTACTGGCTTTCGAGAAAATCAAGGTAATAATTTCTCGCCCTTGCAAATAAACCAGGGTTGGTGCACAATAGGGCATCAAATATCCTGCCGTCAATGAGTTTTGGGGAGTTAATGCTTTTCTTAAATGCTTCGATAAAGAAACCTATTACAGCACTGTCTTCAGGGTCAACCTCCGCGACAAGCTTTTTAAAGTCCTCTTTTTTATTCTCGACCCTTTTTTTATTTTCCTTTATGTCGCTATAATCTTTCCTGTTCATGCATGCCCCGCACCAGTCAAGACAGCTCTTTTCTGTGTCGCCAAATACGATTTTCCCGTCCCTGTATTCAATTACACCGGGATCCATTTTAAAGATATTGCTGTGGCACTGCGGACACCTGACCTTTCTTTCATCGGAAAAAAATTCCACCTCATGCCCGCATTTCGGGCAGGCCACAATATTGGTATTGAAATCCTTTAAAAACGCCGTGTCCTGTCCGGGACATCCTCCTGATAGTTTCGCCATTTTTAAAACCACCCTCCTCTATAAGAAAACAACCCTTTTATAGATTCTATTCCAGACCCATCAAAGCTTCAAGTGATGCAAGTGCTTCTATGGCAGTCTGGTAATAAGGGTATATGGCAAGTGCAGCCTCAAGTTCCACCTTTGCCTCTTCAAACCTTTTTTCATATTCAAGGTTCATGGCAGCGCTGAAATGTATCTTCGCGGTGTCCACAATATTTACGGCTTCTGCATGATTTGCCTCAATGCTTCCAAGGAGTTCTTCTTTTATATTATCAGGCAGGTCAGAATTTTCGATTATCCTTATGGCACCGCGGTATTCATGGACGGCTTCTGCATAAAGCCCCTGTGCAAAATAATCTTCAGCCGCATTTATTGCTTCCGTTATTTCAGCAGGGATTTCCATGGATTCCCCTTCGGGGTCCTGTGGTTCGCTTCCGGAATCAAATGACCCTTCCGGAGGCTCTTCTCCATCACTGTTGCTTCCATCCTCCTGTTTTTGTCCTTCTTCATTTTCGGCAGCATCAGCAGCAGCTTCCGCTTCTTCCTGGACCTCGCCGTCATTTCCTTCAGGAAGGGCAGCGCCCCTGCATCCTGTAAAAATAACCATGCATGAAACAATAAACGCCACAACCATCATCATAATTATTTGATTAATTGAACTTCTGAATCCTGCCTTCATCAATCACACCTTTCCCCTGAACCTTATTAAAAATTATCAACATATTATATAAAACTGGCAGGAAGTTTTCCACACGGCCTGAATGCGCTGGCAAATTATCGCTAAATTACATTATTGCTACCTGCCGTATAGTTGCTGGCTGCCGTATTATTACTGCCTGCCTGAAAGATTACCTGCTCTGCCTATCCCTTAAATCTTATAGATTTTTACA
>JAFGDA010000167.1 GCA_016932375.1 Actinomycetota bacterium
ATCCGTATAATCATATTCCTTATACAGGACAGGACTGGAGGGATCTGATATATCCACAATCTCAAGACCGCTGCGTTCAAAAATATACTGGCCGTTCTCCCTATTATAAACCTGGTAAGGCAGATAGGCATATTCCCCCTCTACAGAAATACCTATTACCTGTCCTTCTATTTTATAGGTCCCCGGGAGTCCGGGATTATTTTTATCGGATAAATTTAGGATCTTGAATCCGCTTTCGGACACTGAATTTTCTTCAAATATTGTGTATGTAATGTATGCGAAATCATCCTGTACTTTAAAATCCGGTGCCCACTGGACTTCATTACTTGATGAAAGCAGGGCTGGGTTCTCTTTATCTGATATGTCAATAATCTTAAAATTTTCACCGCCGGTATAAGCATAATCCCCATCAACATAAACACCATGGCAGAATCCCGATAAAAAAAGATTACTTAAATTTTTAAATGAAACCTTTTTTACTGAATCCCCGGTCCCGGATCCGCTGCCTCCAGATTCTATCACTGAAGTCAGTTCCTCGACCTGTTCCTTAAGGGCAGCATTTTCTTCCTGAAGCTCCGCAATGGTCTCATCCAGGTTTGAATACCTGAAAATATTGCATGAAGACATAAAAAGGGATAAAACCAGTATAAGAGACAATATTATTAATCTAAATATTATTCTTCGCATTATACCTCCTGTCCGGAATCTATTCCTGACGAATAAAAAATCAGGATAAATAAGAGATATTTTACTAAATATCACTCCATCTTTGAAATAAAAACCCTGATTATGGTTCTTCTTAAAAGAAATAAAATAGCTGGCATATATTGCTTGCGGTTTGCGAGCATATGATTTCACATAAGTCGATGTGATTATTATTACCGGATTAAAAAGGTGAAGGGGATAATTTTATCTTAATGATATATAAACATAAATAAGATCCTGGCCTTTTAAAAAATGGGGCTACTTACAGTAATTTAGGGCAGAAAGCACCATGATTCTTATTAAATTAAAAATGCTGTCTATCTCAACATATTCATCAATGCCATGCGGATTAGCGCCTTTTGGCCCTATAACTACAACATCCGTATTGGATACTTCTTTAAATGCATATGCATCCATGCCAAATGGAACACCTTTTTGTTTAAATTTTAGATTAAGGTTTTTGTATGACTTTTTTATGGAACTCATTGCAGGATGGCCTGTATCTGTTTTATGGCCCCCCATAAACCTTATTACCGTTTCGAATGAAGGAAAATAATTTTTGAAATCATCGTATTGCCCCAATTCCTTCTTCATAAAATCAATAAAGTCCTTTCTTGCTTCTTCTTCAAGCATATATTCAAAAACTTCCAGCCAGAAATATATATGTCCCCTTGTAGGCACGGAACCTGACTCAAGGTAATTTGAACCACCCGAAGAAAACTGATAGGTTAGCAGCCTTAGCCTTACATCCCTATCAAAAGTAGACGGGGGTTTTATTTCTTTAAGTATTTTTTTATCATATTTTTCAAGAGCCTGTGCAACTTTTGAAAGCTTATATATGGGGTTGGGAAGTTCAGCCTCAGTCCCGATCCCGCCCGGGCTTTCTTCAACCACGGAAGCCCTCCAATCACTTCCGCCTAAAGATTCAATGCCTGCAATTAGGTTGGTAGATTCGGCAAGAATTGCAAAATCAATATCAGGGTTCCTCAGCCTGGCTGCTATGGTCCCATTTACGCCGCCATTTTCTTCATCCACTACACTTTCCGCATACACATCTCCTTTCAGGTTTATTTTCAGGTCACTTATGCATTTAAGGGCATAAAAGCCTGCCAGGGTACCGGCTTTCATATCAAGTGATCCCCTTCCATACATTTTCCCTTCTTTTATTTTCCCGCTGAAAGGATCTTCGAACACGCCCCATTTCTGCCCGTACGCTGGCATTGTGTCCATGTGGCCCGAAAAGGCAAGAGACCTGCCGTTCCCGGTACCTTTAAGCCTTGCTACCAGGTCGGGCCTGTCGCTGTACTGCTTCTCCATTCCGACAATTGTCGGGAAAAAAAGAGGGTTTTCCCTTATACCCCTGACATCATCTATCTCAAAAATATCTATATCGTTTTCAGGAATGAATTTATTAATTTTATTATATATATATTCCTGGCCAGGTTTTTCATTGCCCCCCGGAGGCAGGTTTTCTGTTTTTATCTTTATGAGACCGGACAATGTTTCCAAAAAATCATCCTTATTCTTATTTATCCAACTTTCTATATCATTTATATAACTCATAATTATAAGGATTCCTCCTCTCCAGTCTGTTCATTTTCACTTTAAGAATCTGGTAATTTTTAAATCTGTCCCTTGATTCCAATTCATAAATACACGGACAGGCAAAGATTTATTCTTCCTTTATTATTACCCTGCAGGGCAGCCCGGCAGTGTTTAGTATATTAAGCGGGCATATATAAAGCTTCACCCTGTATTTTGTAATCTTATCCAGGTTTACAAGAGGCGCCACCAGATGTATATTGCCGCTAAAAACAATGCTCCATATCCCCTGTTCGTTATCAATATTATCAATTGAGGGAGTATCCATGGCCAGGATAAAAGGGTCTTTATCAACAATGTATTTTACCGCGTCCTTTTTCATAAACCAGTCATGGGTCAGGAAGTCAGGTTCTGACCAGTGGTTTCCCCACCCTGTAGCAATTACAATGTTGGACCCGTCAGGTATTTTCTCTTTCTCTGCATTTTTAATATCCTTTAGCGTGATATATGGCCTGTTTCCTTCCTTTTCTAATTCGTAAAGATTAAATTTCAATACATAAGCATCCACATCAAATAATTTTTCCAGGGGTGTTTTATGCATTGGTTCTGCTTTTTTGAGCCCGAGTGCATGACCCGGCCCACTGATATATGTACCTGTCAACATGCAAAATCCCTCAAACGCCTGGGAATAAGCAGTGAAATCTACCCATTCAGGACTTTCGATCTCTACTAATTTAAATTCAGGAAATGGCGGGCCGTATGACCACATCCCTTCATATATGGGTCCGGATGCATCTATTATTTTCATATAACCTCCAATGGTTCTAACCTTTTATGGCACCTGCTGTCAGTCCTTTTATGAAATATCTTGATAATGTTGCAAAAAGTATCATGGGCGGAATAGCTGCTGCTGTCAATATTGCAAATATAAGGCCGTAATTTGTCTCATGTTTTCCAAATAATTTTGCCGTGGCAAGCGGTATGGTCATCAAGTTGTCAGAATTTATCAAAACCAGTGGAAACCAGAAATCATTCCATATTGGTATCAGGTTATACACTGCCACCACCACTATTGCCGGCCCGATAAGAGGGACTATTATTTTCCTGAATATCCCTATTTCACTGCAGCCATCAACCCTGGCAGAATCACTTAATTCATTGGGTATCTCCCTCATAAAACCGGTAAATATAAGGATACCTGCAGGTATGCCGTATGCCGAATAAATTATTATCAATGAAAGCAGGTTATTGTAAAGATTAAGCTTTATAAACATCTGCATTATATTTATGGTTCCCAGCCTTATCGGGATCATCAAACCGGCAAGAAAATAGAAAAAGATAAACCTGTTCAGGGGAAAATTGTACTTCGATATGGCATAAGATGCCAGCGAAGAAACCATAAGTGTTATGAGAATCGCCGCCACTGATACAATTATGCTGTTTAAAAAATACCTCAAATAATTGGATTCAAGAAACAGGTCCACGTAGTTTTCAAGATTTAATGCAGCAGGAAATTTAAAAGGAGTCCTGAATATCTCCCTGTTTGTTTTAAAAGAGGACATAACCATCAATAGAAGCGGCAATGATATGGCCAGGCACTGCAGGATCAATACAAAATAGATCCCTGCCCTTGCAATGTAATTAGTCTTTCTATTATAAAGGCCTGTTTTCATGATTAACCTTGATAAACTACTCTTCCCTCCTTGAAAGCCTTAAAAAGAAAATAACCCCTATAAGTATTATTATAAACATTATGGTTGCTATGGTCGCACCAAGCCCCACATCGCTTATTACATTCATTACCGTACCGAAAGTCGTCCTGTAGAAAAATGAACCGAATACGTCTGTTGCAAACGCAGGGTTGCCGTAGACGGTTTCCATTGAATAAACTATCTCAAATTCGCTGAAATTACCCACAAAAGTCAGGATAAACACAATCCCTATTATGGGTTTTATAAGGGGAAAAAGTATGTGCCTGACCTCACCCCATATATTTATTCCGTCAATGCGTGAAGCCTCTATAACCTCTTCCGGGATTCCGTCCATGCCCGCCGTAAAGAATATCAACGGGATGCCTATCATGTGCCACGCTGTCACAATGGATAGCACCGGCAATGCAGTTGCCGGATCACCAAGCCATGGGCGTATTATGAATCCAAGCCCTATTGACTTTAAGATCTTATCAACTATCCCCCATACCGGGTTCAACATTAACTTGAACAGAAAACCTACCACGATAACCGAAAGAGCTGTGGGGATAAAAAAGAAAGTCCTGTAAAATTTCGTTCCCCTTATTTTTCTTGTCAATAAAACCGCAATAAAAAACCCGGCGACATTCTGGAAAAAGGAAACCATCAGGAAAAACTTAACATTGTTAAAAAAAGCATTGAACAGCCTGTCCCTGAACGGGAACTGCGTAAATAATTTAATATAATTCTGCATTCCGCAAAATTGGTCCGGTACAATTCCGCTCCCTGTGTAAAAGCTCATCCTCATTGAATTAAATAAAGGCAGTATCATGAATGCCGTATATA